>NZ_AJWE01000042.1:0-111955 GCF_000281145.1 Rhizobium sp. CF142
TTTGTCTCGATCAATCCACTAGGGATGGTCAGATGGGTGCGATCTCTTACCGGCCGCGGCCGATGCTCGCATACATGCCGGTCGTGCGAAATTCGGTCGGCGTGATGCCATAGACGCGCCGGAAGACCTTGGCGAAGTAATTGGCGTCTTCGAAGCCGCACATGATCGAGACTTCTTTGACCGGCAGGAAATCCGCCTTGGTCAACAATTTTGCGGCGCGCTGCAGGCGCTGCTGCAGCACATATTCGGCGGGCGGCACGCCTTCGCTTTCGGCAAAGCTGCGCGAGAAGTGGGCGCGGCTGAGGCCAACGATCGCTGCAAGCTCGCTGACCGGCAGCGGTTTTTCCAGATTGGCGTTGATATGGTCGGTCACCGGTTGCATGGCGCTTTGTTCGGCCATGGAGGCGGAGGCGCCGAAGATGTCATCATAGAGCGCCATGGCGGCTTCGTAGGCCACCGCCGAGGCCGAACCTGGCGTGTTTGCACCTTTGACGAGGCGCAGGCTGCAGTCCGCCAGATGATCGATGGTCGATTGCTGCAGCTTCAGGACCGGACCGGCGAGCGCCAGCACCATTTTGTGGATGCGCAGCGTTTCTTCGCCGTTCATTGAGATCCAGAAATATTCCCAGCGCTCGCCCTTTTCCAGCCAGTAGCGGTGATTGTGCGGCACGAGCACCATCATCGTGTCGCCGCTCTGGAGCTTGTAATTGCGATTCTGGTAGCGCAGGCGGCCGGTGCCGCTGATCGTATGCTGCAGCACCGTGAAGGGCGTCAGGCCGCGCTTTCTGCCGTCCCAATCATAGGTCTCGTTTTCACGCACCTCGTAACCGGCGCTTGTCGGCATCGCATGCAGGCGCTGGCGTCCGCGCGGCAGCGAAACGGTTCTCATCGACTGTCCGTTGGCGATCAAATCCTGCAGCACAAAATTACCCTCGAAAGCATAATCCTTCTCTGGCCGCTCCTGCGAATATGCGCATAATCCTTTTCCACAAGAGGAAGAGATCGCGGTCGAAAGAACGGCCGGGAGGAATACAGGCACCATTTTCCAGTATTTTCAGACGGTATGCGCAAGCATGCCGCCTAGCCTCCTTAGCTGTCTTTCTACCTAGCATTTGATCGGATCGAGGTGAAGGATATGAGTTTCAAAATCGCTATTATCGGAGCAGGCAGCGTCGGCTTCACCAAGAAGCTGTTCACGGACATTCTCTGCGTGCCGGAATTCAAGGACATTGAATTCGCGCTGACCGACCTCAGCGAACATAACCTCCAGATGATCAAGGCAATTCTCGACAAGATCGTCGAGGCAAACAAGCTGCCGACGAAGGTGACGGCGACGACAGATCGTCGCAAGGCGCTGGAAGGCGCACGTTATGTCATCAGCTGCGTACGTGTCGGTGGGCTGGAAGCTTATGCCGACGATATCAGAATTCCCCTGAAATATGGCATTGACCAATGCGTCGGTGATACGATCTGCGCAGGCGGCATTCTCTACGGCCAGCGCAATATTCCCGTCATCCTCGATTTCTGCAAGGATATCCGCGAGGTCGCAGCACCGGGTGCGAAATTCCTGAATTACGCAAACCCGATGGCGATGAACACCTGGGCGGCTATCGAATATGGCAAGGTCGATACGGTCGGCCTCTGCCACGGGGTCCAGCATGGCGCCGAACAGATTGCCGAAGTGCTCGGCGCCAAGTCGCAGAGCGAACTCGACTACATCTGCTCGGGCATCAACCATCAAACCTGGTTCGTCGATCTGCGTCTCAACGGCCGCAGGATCGGCAAGGACGAGCTGATCGCCGCCTTCGAGGCGCATCCCGTCTATTCGCAACAGGAGAAGCTGCGCATCGATGTACTGAAGCGCTTCGGCGTCTATTCGACCGAGAGCAACGGCCATCTTTCCGAATACCTGCCCTGGTACCGCAAGCGGCCGGACGAAATCACCCGCTGGATCGACATGTCCGACTGGATCCACGGCGAAACTGGCGGCTACCTGCGCCACTCGACCGAGACCCGCAACTGGTTCGAGACGGAATTCCCGCAATTCCTCGCTTCGGCCGAAAAGCCGATCGATCCGGCCAAGCGCTCCAACGAGCACGCGAGCCACATTCTCGAGGCGCTGGAAACCGGTCGCGTCTATCGCGGTCACTTCAACGTCAAGAACACCGGCGTTATCACCAACCTGCCATCCGATGCCATCATCGAGTCGCCCGGCTTCGTCGATCGCTTCGGTATCAACATGGTCTCCGGCATCACCATTCCGGAAGCCTGTGCTGCGACCTGCATCTCGTCGATCAATGTCCAGCGCATGTCGGTGCATGCAGCGATTTCCGGCGATATCGATCTGCTGAAGCTCGCCGTGCTGCACGATCCGCTGGTCGGTGCCGTTTCGACGCCGGAAGAGGTCTGGCAGATGGTTGACGAGATGGTCGTTGCCCAGGCCCGCTGGCTGCCGCAATATGCGCATGCTGTGCCAGCCGCCAAGGAGCGGCTTGCCAATTCCAAGGTCAAGACGAGAGAGTGGGAAGGGGCCGCGCGCCGCAATGTCCGCTCAATTGAGGAGCTTCGCGTTGAAAAGGCAGCGCTGAAGCAGGCCGTCTAAAATCAGGGTGAAGGAGGCTGCGGCGGCTCTTAGGGAGGAAGGTCGCCCGCGCACAAGCTTCCTCCATCGTCGTTTGAGGAGAAGCGGAGACGCGTACAAGCGCTCCGGAACAAGAGGGAGAGACGATGACGAATTTCCGTAAGATCGGCATCCTGGCAGGACTGGCGCTTGGCGTTTCAGTCGTGGCCCTGAATGCCTACGCGTCCGAGCCGGCAGTGCCGCCGGCTCCGCCGGCTTTCCCGGCGGAGGGCAAGATCAAATATGTGTCCCGCGACTCCATCCTGGAGTTCAAGGCGCTGCCGGAATATCACGAGCCGGACTGGGTGACGAAGAATTTCGTCGATAGCGGCAAGCTGCCGGCGGTCAAGGATCGCCTGCCCAAGGAGCCGATGGTCTTCAAGACTGAGAATATGCCTGACGGCATCGGCGTCTATGGTGACGTGATGCGCCATGTCATCGGCGGCCGGCCGGAAGGCTGGAACTATGGTGCGGGCCAGACGCAGGGCTGGGGTGGCATCGATATCGGCCTCTCCGAATGCCTGACGCGCACCGCCCCGCTCTTCCAGGTGGAAGCCAAGGATACCCAGCCGTTGCCGAACCTCGCCAAGGGCTGGGAATGGTCGCAGGACGGCCACAAGCTGACCATGCATCTGATCGAAGGTGCCAAGTGGTCCGACGGCGCGCCCTTCAATGCCGATGACCTCATGTTCTATTGGGAAGACGAAGTCATCGACCCGAACGTTTCGCCGCTCGGCGGCGGTGCATCGCCGGAAGCCTTCGGCGAGGGAACGACGCTCACGAAGATCGACGACTACACAGTCGAATGGACCTTCAAGGAAGCCTTCCCGAAGCAGTATCTCTATACGATGGCCTATCCGAACTTCTGCCCGGGTCCGTCGCATATTCTTAAGCCCCAGCACCCGAAATATTCGAAGAACACCTACGATCAGTTCAAGAACGCCTTCCCGCCGGAATATATGAACATGCCGGTCATGGGCGCCTGGGTGCCGGTCGAATATCGGCCTGACGATATCATCGTCATGCGTCGCAATCCCTATTACTGGAAGGTCGACGAGAAGGGCAATCAGCTGCCTTATCTCAACGAGTTGCACTACAAGCTCTCGACCTGGGCCGACCGTGACGTGCAGGCCGTTGCCGGTTCTGCCGACTTCTCGAACCTCGAGCAGCCGGAAAACTTCGTGGCCTCGTTGAAGCGTGCCGCCGAAAAGACCGCTCCGGCGCGTCTCGCCTTCGGCCCGCGCCTCATCGGCTATAATCTTCGCATGAACCTTTCGGCCAATGGCTGGGGTGATCCTGATGCCCGCAGTCAGGCGATCCGCGAACTCGACCGCAACGAGGACTTCCGCAAGGCCGTGACCATGGCGGTTGACCGCAAGGCGATCGGCGACTCCCTCGTCAAGGGACCGTTCACGGCGATCTATGCAGGCGGCCTTTCCTCAGGGACGAGCTTCTATGATCGCAACTCGACCGTCTACTATCCCTTCGATCTAAAGGGCGCCAAGTCGCTGCTCGCCAAGGTCGGCCTGAAGGATACGGATGGCGATGGCTTCGTGAACTTCCCGGCCGGAACAGCTGATGGCAAGAACGTCGAGATCGTGCTTCTCGTCAACAACGACTATACCACCGACAAGAGCCTTGCCGAAGGCGTCGTCGGTCAGATGGAGAAGCTCGGTATCAAGATCATCATCAATGCTCTTGCTGGTCCCAAGCGCGATAGTGCGCATTATGCCGGCCAGTTCGACTGGCTGATCCAGCGCAACACGACCGAGCTCGCCTCCGTGGTGCAGAACACCGAACAGCTTGCCGCTGTCGGCCCACGCACCAGCTGGCATCACCGCGCCGGCAAGGATAATCAGCTCGACCTCCTGCCTTATGAAAAGGAGCTGGCCGACATCGTCAACAAGTTCCGCACGAGCCAGGACAATGACGAACGCGTGGCACTCATGAAGCAGTATCAGAAGACGGCCACCGAACATGTGGATACCGTCGGACTGACGGAATATCCGGGCGCGCTGATCATCAACAAGCGCTTCTCGAACATTCCCGCGGGTACGCCGATCATGATGTTCAACTGGGCCGAGGATTCCGTCATCCGCGAGCGTCTGTGGGTCGCGGCCGACAAGCAGGGCAAGTACGAACTCTTCCCTCAACAGCTTCCCGGCAAGCCTGGAGACAAGGGTCCAATAAACTAAGAGCAATTCCCAGCAAAAGTGCGCAGCGGTTTTGCGTCTGGGATTGCATAAAAACAAAGAGATCGAGCATCTCCATGGCTCGAAGAAAAATGGAGATGTTCGAGGAGCTCCCTCCCGAACGACAAGAGCTTCCGGTCGCGCGTGCTGCGCGCGGCCGGTCAGAATCAACAAGCCGGCCGCGCTGAGACGAGCGACTGGCGGCAAGGAGAAGCGAACCGTCCGATGTTACGATTCCTGCTCATGCGCATCGCCTCGGCGATCCCCGTCCTCTTCATCCTGAGTGTGGTGACCTTCGCCATCATCCAGGCGCCGCCTGGAGACTATGCCGACTATATCCGTTCGCAATTGATCAATCAGGGCGGAGCTTCCTTCGCCCAGGCGGATGCCCAGGCTCAGGCCTACCGCATCGAACATGGCCTCGATAAGCCGATGGTCGTCCAGTATGTCAACTGGATCACGGGAATCGTGACCAAAGGCGATTTCGGCTACAGCATGTTCTACAACAAGCCGGTCGCTGACGTGGTCGGCGAGCGCCTGCCGCGCACGCTGGCCCTGGCGCTGGTCTGCCATATCTTCGCATCGATCCTCGGTATCAGCTTCGGCATCTGGGCGGCGACCCGCCAATATAGCTGGATCGACAGCCTGCTCTCCGGCATCTCTTTCCTCGGCATGACGGTGCCGCGCTTCCTGATGGCGCTGATTATCGTCTATCTGCTGGTCTTCCAGTTCAACGTCACGGAAATTGGCAGCTTCTTCTCGCCGCAATATGGCGGGGCGCCTTGGTCCTGGGCGAAATTCATGGATCTCGTCAGCCATGTCTGGCCGGTCGTCGCGATCGCCACTTTCGGCGGGCTTGCCTACAACATGCGCGTCATGCGCGGCAATCTGCTCGATACGCTGAATGCCCAATATGTCGAGACGGCGCGTGCCAAGGGGCTTTCGGGCGGCGCGGTCGTCATGCGCCACGCCGTTCCAAACGCGTTGCATCCACTCGTCATGTATCAGGGCGTCGTGCTCCCCTACATGCTGACCGGCGAGATCGAAACCGCGATCATCTTCGCTCTGCCGACTGTCGGGCCGGCCATCGTCGGCTCGATGGCGATCGGCGACGTCTATGTCACAGCGACTTTCATGCTGGTGCTATCGGCCACGCTGATCGTCGGCAATATCATCGCCGACATCCTGCTTGCCATGCTCGATCCGCGGGTCCGTCAATATGGAGGAGCCTGATATGTTTGCCTTCGACTCTTCCCCGCCGCCACCGCATGAAGAGGCGGTCAAGAATACCCACCATGGCAATGAGAGCTATATGGCGCTGGTCTGGCGCCGGCTGCGGCGCTCCTGGACCGGCATGATCGGCCTGATCCTCGTCGGCCTTTTGATCATCATGGCTGTCTTTGCCGATTTCTTTGCGCCGATGGACCCGAAGGCGACCGATGTCGGCTTTGCGCCGCCGCAGCTCATCAGCATCCATGACAAGGAGGGCAGTCTCGTCTGGCCGCGCGTCTATGCGCTGGCGGATTCCGAAGAACTCGATCCGGTTACCTTCCAGCCGGTCGTCGGCCTGGATTATGACAATCCGCGTCTGCTCGGCTTCTTCGTCAAGGGTTCGGACTACAATCTGCTCGGTCTCATTCCCGCCAATCGCCATTTCTTCGGCACGGTCGATGGCCAGCCGGTGCATTTCCTCGGCACCGACAAGTTCGGTCGTGACGTTCTGTCGCGTGCCATCATCGGCTCGCGCATCTCGCTGATGATCGCACTGACGGTGGTCTTCATCGTCACTGTCGTCGGCACGACGGTCGGCATGGTCTCGGGCTACTACGGCGGAGCCTTCGATGTCTGGGTGCAGCGTTTCGTTGAGCTGGTACTCGCCTTCCCGCAGTTGCCGCTTTATCTGGCGCTGACATCGCTGATCCCGATCACCGCGCCGACCAACGTCTTCCTCGCCTTCGTGATCTTCGTCATGTCGGCGCTCGGCTGGGCGCAGATGTCGCGCGAGGTGCGCGGCAAGACGCTGGCGCTGGCGCGTATCGAATATGTGCGGGCGGCAATGGCGGTCGGCGCGACCGACCGGCGCATCATCTTCCAGCATATTTTCCCGAATGTGATGAGCCATGTGATCGTCGCCGTCACCATCCATATTCCAAGCGTCGTGCTGCTCGAATCCTTCCTCGGCTTCCTCGGCTTCGCCGTAAAGCCGCCGCTGATTTCCTGGGGTCTGATGCTGCAGGATACGGCTAATTATTCCGTCATCGGCACCTATCCCTGGATTCTAGCTCCGGTTGCCTTCGTGCTCGTCACCGTCTTTGCGTTCAACGCTCTGGGCGATGGTCTGCGCGATGCAGTTGATCCCTATTGAGGTGTTGAAGATGGCCCTTGCTCTCGTCAGTTCTTTCGCTCCTCCCGTCCGCCATGATCATGACGGCCATAAGGAAAGTCCTGTTATCGATGCGCGCAATATCGGCGTGAACTTCAAGGTCGAGCATGGCACGGTCGAAGCCGTGAAGGATATTTCCTTTCAGCTCTATCGCGGCGAAACGATTGCCATCGTCGGTGAATCCGGCTCCGGCAAGTCGGTGACGGCGCGCACCGTCATGGGGCTTCTCTCCAAGCGTGCGGTCATCTCGCCGCGTTCGAGCGTCGAGTACGATGGCGCCAATATCCTGAAGTTCTCGGAGAAGGCCCGCCGCAGGTTGCGCGGCGACCGGATCTCGATGATCTTCCAGGAGCCGATGAGCTCGCTGAACCCGATCTACACGATCGGCAGCCAGATCGTCGAAGCGATCCGCGTCCACCGCAAGATGAGCCGCAAGCAGGCCGACGCCAAGGCGCTGGAGCTTTTGAAGCAGGTGCAGATCCCCGATCCCGAAGCGCGCCTGCGGCAATATCCGCACCAGCTCTCGGGCGGTCAGCGCCAGCGCGTGATGATCGCCATGGCGCTTGCCAACGATCCTGATGTGCTGATCGCCGACGAGCCGACGACGGCGCTCGATGTGACCGTCCAGGCGCAGATCCTCAATCTCATCCGCAATCTGCAGACGGAATTGCGGATGGCAGTGATCCTGATTACCCACGACCTGACGGTCGTGCGCAAGTTCTCTGACTATGTCTATGTGATGCAGCATGGCGAGATGCGCGAGCACAACATAACGGAGCAGCTCTTCGCCAATCCGCAACATCCCTATACCAAGCATCTTTTGGGATCAGAGCCGCGCGGTCAGGCCAACCCGCTGCCGGAGGGATCGGATATCATTCTCGACGCCCGCGGCGTGCGCGTCTCCTTCATGCTGCGCCATGGCGGCTTCTTCAGACCGGAGCTGCGCGAACTGGTCGCCGTCGACAGTCTCAATCTGACGCTGCGGCGGCACGAGACGCTGGGTCTCGTCGGTGAATCCGGTTCGGGCAAGACGACCTTCGGTCAGGCTATTCTTCGGCTCAATGACACGGACAATGGCGAGATCTATTTCGACCGCCAGCCGATCCACGGCAAGTCACGGGCAGAAATGCGGCCCTTGCGCTCGCGCATGCAGGTCGTCTTCCAGGACCCGTTCTCGTCACTCAATCCGCGCATGACGATCGGTCAGATCATCGAGGAAGGGCTGGTCGTCAACAAGCTCGGTGCCACCAAGGGCGAACGTCTGGACAGGGTCCGCGAAGCTCTGGTCTCCGCTGGCATGCCGGGCAACATCCTCTCGCGTTTCCCGCATGAATTCTCGGGTGGGCAGCGCCAGCGCATCGCCATTGCGCGGGCGATCGCGCTCGAACCGGAATTCATCCTGCTCGACGAGCCGACCTCGGCGCTCGATCTCTCCGTCCAGGCGCAGATCATAGAGCTCTTGCGCAAGCTGCAGGATGAGCGGGGTCTGAGCTACCTTTTCATTTCGCATGACCTGAAGGTCGTGCGTGCCCTCTGCCACCGTGTCATCGTCATGCAGCACGGCAAGATCATGGAAGAGGGGCCTGTCAACGAAGTCCTTTCCAATCCCAAGACACCCTACACCGAACGGCTCGTCAAAGCCGCTTTCGAGGTAGCCTGATTTCAGAATGCCGGAGGTTCATATGGCAAATCCCAGAATAGCGTTCATCGGAGCTGGCTCCACCGTTTTCATGAAGAATATCGTCGGCGACATCCTGCAGCGTCCGGCGCTGTCGGGCGCGACGATCGCGCTCATGGACATCAACCCGCAGCGGCTCGAGGAAAGCGCCATTGTCGTCAACAAGTTGATTTCGACACTCGGCGTGAAGGCGAAGGCAGAAACCTATTCCGATCAGCGAAAGGCACTATCTGGCGCTGATTTCGTGGTCGTCGCCTTCCAGATCGGCGGCTACGAGCCCTGCACGGTCACCGATTTCGAAGTGCCGAAGAAATATGGTCTGCGCCAGACGATCGCCGATACACTCGGCGTCGGCGGCATCATGCGCGGTCTCAGAACCGTGCCGCATCTCTGGAAGATCTGCGAGGACATGCGCGCCGTCTGCCCGAACGCCATCATGCTGCAATATGTAAACCCGATGGCGATCAATACCTGGGCGATCGCCGAGAAATACCCTGACATCAAGCAGGTTGGCCTCTGCCATTCCGTGCAGGGCACGGCAATGGAGCTCGCCCATGATCTCGACATCCCCTATGACGAAATCCGCTACCGCTCGGCCGGCATCAACCACATGGCCTTCTACCTGAAGTTCGAGCATCGCCAGCCGGATGGTTCCTACAAGAACCTCTATCCGGATCTGGTGCGCGCCTATCGCGAGGGACGTGCGCCGAAGCCCGGCTGGAACCCGCGCTGCCCCAACAAGGTGCGTTACGAGATGCTGACACGTCTCGGCTATTTCGTCACCGAAAGCTCGGAGCATTTCGCCGAATACACACCGTACTTCATCAAAGAAGGTCGCGAGGACCTCATCGAGAAATTCGGCATTCCGCTCGATGAATATCCGAAGCGCTGCATCGAGCAGATCGCCCGCTGGAAGGGCCAGGCGGAAGCCTATCGTTCTGCTGACAAGATCGAGGTCAATGAATCTAAGGAATACGCCTCCTCGATCATCAATTCGGTCTGGACCGGCGAACCCTCGGTCATCTACGGCAACGTCCGCAATAATGGCTGCATCACCTCGCTGCCGGCCAATTGCGCTGCCGAAGTGCCCTGCCTGGTCGATGCCTCCGGTATCCAGCCGACCTATATCGGCGACCTGCCGCCGCAGCTGACCGCGCTGATCCGCACCAATATCAATGTCCAGGAACTGACGGTTCAGGCGCTGATGACCGAAAATCCTGAACATATCTATCATGCTGCGATGATGGATCCGCATACGGCTGCCGAGCTCGACCTCGATCAGATCTGGTCGCTGGTGGATGAGCTGCTCGCCACCCATGGCGACTGGCTGCCGGAATGGGCACGGCCGAGCAAGGTGCGCGCGGCCTGAAGCACACGAATAGGATCAGCGCTGGCCGATACGCCGGCGCTGATCCCAATGGTTCAGGACAACCTGCCTTCGTCGTCGATCAGGGTTAGACGGCAGGGGAGCGCGTCGCTCCATCGCCAAAGCACGAGATTGAGATCGTCGCCTCTGGCCGCGGGAGCAAAACTTCTGACCAAGAGGCCATGATAGCCATCGGACACGAGCCGACGTGCGAAGGTCTGTGTCCTCGCTTCCCCTTTTTCCTTCATCTCGTCGCGCCAGCTTGCTGCGGCAATCGTTTCGGCATCCATGCCGAGCGCCTGAAGAGCGGCCTCGTCTCTAGTGTCAAAGACGCGTTCGATATCGGCTTCGTAGGAGACGAGGGTGGTCGGCTGCAGGCTGCCGACCTGATTGGCTTCCCGGAGCGCCGTCAGCACGGATAGCGACGTATAAAGTGACGGCATTCCCTTTGGATTGAATCGTCCGCCATAGAGTTCGGCGCCCCGGCCGGAAAGCGGCTGGCGTGCATAGATCGGGTTCAGCGCCCGATAGAGCTTTCCTTCGTAGCGCATCGGCCGGGATCAGGTGTGGACGCCGGCGTCGATCGCATCGATATAATCGAGAACGTCCTCCGCCCGTCCGTCGCGGACCAGCTGCATGGCCGTCTGGCCCGAAAAGCCCGATAAGGGCTCGGAACGATACCAGGCATAGGCCATCAGCGCCGAACCGAAGCGGGGTTCGACCTTGTTGACGACTTCGATCATTTCGCGCAGGCGCTTCTGCGTCTTGTCGGAGCGGAGGCGGTCCTTGCGCTGGATTGCATCCTTGCCGAGACCGGCGGTGCGGGCAATCTCCTCGCTCGTCGTGCGGAAGGCATCGGCGATCTTGCGCGGTGCAAACAGCCCGTCATCTGCATATTGTGCGAGGCCCATGATCCATCTCCATGCCGTTTATATTGACGTTATATAGCGTCAAAATAGGCGGCATTCAATGGCCGAAGCTCTGCTGGTAGTCGTTACCGATCATTCCAGCCGCCTTGGAGTTGATGGTCGTAGCCGGCGCGCAGAACCCTGCCGGGCAGGAACTCCATCGTGATTTTCGAGTGGAAGGGGTCTGTTTCCAGAAGCCGTCGTGCCATTCTTCAAGGATATAAGGATTGTTCAGCGGCCAAAGAACAACATTTCGGCATTCTCGATGAAGACGCTGCGGGCAAGCGTAGGGGCGCTAATGGCGTCCTGCATCCTGTCGATCAGGTCGGCGTCATCGGGCATATCGCTCCAGAGCTCCGTGTGCGGCCAGTCGCTGCCCCAGAGCAGCTTTTCCGGATGGCTGGCGGCAAGCGCCTGCACCGCCTCGGCAAAACCGACATAGCCGCGCTCGCGCGTTAGCCTGTAGGGAGCCGTAAGCTTGATGTAGCCGCCGGGATTATCGGCGAGCCTCTGGAGCGCAGGAAGATGTTGGCGCCATGCGCCGTCGGTGAGCGGTATGAAGCCCAGATGATCGATGACGAAGCGGACGCCCAGATGCGGCAGCCGCCCGGCAAGGTCGTCGATCTGGTCCGGGCTTATTTGAAGCTGCAGCGACCAGCCGAAATCGCGGATGCCTGCCGCAAGCGTTTCGGCCGCAGTAAGCGGTAGGCCGCCCTTGTTGCGCGTGTTGATGCGAACGCCGCGTACGCCAAGCTGGTCGAGACGGGCAATCTCCGTGGGGTCTGTCTCAGGATCGATGACGACGATGCCCCGCAACCGGTCTGGAAAGGCGGCCAATGCCTCGGCCAGAACCTGATTGTCGAGGCCATAGACGCTCGGCTGTACGAGGATGCCCCTGCTGATGCCCAGCTGGTCGGCAAAGGCGATCCAGTCGGTAGTCGTTGCGATCTCGGGCGTATAGCTGCGCGGCGTGTTCAGCGGCGCGTCCGGCCGGAAGACATGGAAATGTGTATCGATCGTGCCCTGCGGTAGCGGCTTTACCGGAAGACGGGTCAGCGGCAGGTGCGGTAGGCAGAGTGGCGCTTGACTGTCCGCCAGACTCATTTCTGTACCAGCTCCTCATGCTGGAGGAAGTCGAAATCGGCGCCTTCGTCAGCCTGCAGCACGCGCGTGTGATAGAGCTTGGCGTAACCGCGCGCCGGCTCGGCAGCCGATACCTCTCCAAGCTCCGCCATGCGTCGGTCGAATTCCGTTTGGTCAATGGCAAGGTCTATGCGTCTCTCCTTGACGTCGAGGCGGATGCGGTCGCCGGTTCTCACGATCGCCAGCGGCCCGCCGGCTGCGGCCTCCGGGGCAATATGCAGCACGATCGTGCCGAAGGCGGTGCCGCTCATGCGGGCATCGGAGATGCGCACCATGTCTTTGACGCCTTGGCGCGCGAGCTTGCGCGGGATCGGCAGATAGCCGGCTTCCGGCATGCCCGGCGCGCCTTTGGGGCCGGCATTGCGCAGCACGAGAATATCGTCGGCGCTGACATCGAGGTCGTCGCTGTCGATCCGCAGGGTCATGTCCTCGACGGAATCGAAGACGACAGCCCGTCCCTCATGCTGCAGCAGATCCTTCGATGCTGCCGATTGTTTGATGACTGCGCCGCGCGGTGCAAGATTGCCATGAAGCACGGCAATGGTGCCGATGGGCTTCAACGGTTTATCGACCGTGCGGATGATGGTTTGGCCGGGTTCATCGGCAGCCGCATCGATTACCTCGCCGATCGTCTTGCCACAGATCGTCTGCTGGCTGCCGTCGATCTCGTGGCGCACCGCCTTCAAGAGCGTCTGCACACCGCCGGCCTCGTGGAACTGCTCCATATAATGCTGGCCGGACGGCTGTAGGTCGACGAGAAGCGGGATGATCTTGCCGAGCCTGTCGAGTTCGGCCATGTCGAGACGAATGCCAAGGCGCCCCGTGATGGCGGCAAGGTGAACGACGGCATTGGTCGAGCCGCCCATGGCTTGCAAGGCGACAAGGCCGTTACGGATGGCCGAAGGCGTTAGAATATCGCGCACCGTCGGCGCATCCGGGTTGGCTGCCAGTCCGGCGGCAACGCGGCCGGTCTCTTCGGCAAGCCGCACGCGCTCGGATTCGGCGGCGGGCGCCGATCCTGCCCGCGGCAGGCAGAGGCCCATCACTTCGGTCAGGTTCGCCATGGTGCTTGCCGTTCCCATCACCGTGCAGGTGCCGATCGAGCTGGCGAGCTTGTTGTTGACGTCGGTGATCTCGGCCTCATCGATCTCGCCGGCCCGAAAGCGCCCCCAGAAGCGCCGGCAATCAGTACAGGCGCCGAGCCTCTCACCCTTATGGTGGCCAACGGCCATCGGCCCGGTCGGCAGGAAGATTGCCGGGATATCGCTGCTGGCAGCGGCCATGATCTGGGCCGGCAGGGTCTTGTCGCAGCCGCCAATGAGGATCACGGCATCCATCGGCTGGGCGCGGATCATCTCCTCGGTTTCCATCGCCATCAGGTTACGAAGATACATCGAGGTCGGCGAGGCGAAGCTCTCGTGGATGGAAATGGTCGGGAAGACCATAGGCATTGCGCCAGCCAGCATGACACCGCGCTTGGCAGCTTCGATGAGTTGCGGCACGTTTCCATGGCAGGGGTTGAAATCGCTGTAGGTATTGGCAATCCCTACGATCGGGCGATCCAGAGCATCGTCCGAATAGCCCATGGCCTTGATGAAGGCCTTTCGCAGGAAAAGGGAGAAACCCTGATCGCCGTAACTCGTCAGCTTGCGACGAAGACCGCTCGACATTGTTCCTCCCTCGTCCCTTAAATTGGGTTCAAGCCTAGTGGGATACGCAGGATTGTCAATAAAGAAGATGCGTCGATACGCATGCTTATCGCCGCGATCTTCAAATTTAACCGAGAAACATCAAGATAATTCGCGATAATTTCAATTTTAATCTCGCGTTGCACATTGGCATTCGGCGGGATAGCCTCTAAATTATCGATAAAATGAGATGGAGCGAGGCGTGGCCGAGATCAGACGAAAGCGGGTAGGGCTCATTGGCGCCGGCTGGGTCAGCGAGTACCACTTGCCGGCATGGATGAAGCAGTCGGCCCGTGCGGAGGTCGTTGCGATTGCCGACCCCTCGGTGGTGGCTCGCACGGCCAGGAGTAAGAGTTTCGGCATCCCCCGTACCTATGAGCGCGCGCAGGTCATGCTGACAGAAGAAGTGCTCGACGCCGTCGATATCTGCGCCCCGCGCGAGGTGCATGTGGAGCTCGTGCAGTTGGCGGCGGCCAGGGGCGTCGATATTCTCTGCCAGAAGCCGCTCGCGCCCGATTACGACCAGGCAGTCGCTCTCGTTGCGGGTCTGCCGCCGTCGATCCGGTTGATGGTGCACGAGAACTGGCGGTTTCGCGCCTATTACCGGCGACTGAAAGCTTGGCTGGGGGAGGGGATTGCCGGCAATATCAGGCAGGTCCAGTTCGAATTCTTCTCAAGCGGCATGATCGCCGATACTGACGGCAACAGGCCAGCGCTCATCCGCCAGCCGTTTTTCCGCAGGCAGCAGCGTCTGCTGGTCATGGAGGTGATGATCCATCATCTGGATACGCTGCGCTACCTGTTCGGCGAGATGGAGGTGGTTGCCGCACGGCTTGAGCGCAGCAATGACGACATTGTCGCCGAAGATGTTGCCTTCGTCATTCTGCGCCGTCTGGACGACGGGGTGATCGTCACTGTAAACGCCAATCTGGCGGTGCATGGCGCGCCGCCGGCGCCGCGCGATCATCTACGGATTTTTGGTGCGCAGGCGACGCTGGAATTATATGGAAGCCGTCTTTCGGCAACGGGCCATGCCGGGCGCGAGGAGGAATTCGATGCGGATGCCGTCTACCAGGGCGCCTATGATGCGACGATCGCGCATTTCCTTGACGGGCTGGAGGGCCGAGCAGTGATGGAGACCGTGCCTGACGATAACCTGAAGACGCTGGCACTGGTCGAAGACATCTATCGGCTGAGCCGGTTCGACGCTGACGACAAACCGCGATAAGATGGCCCGCCCCGGAGGACCTATTGATGCAGACGCTCAACGAAAGCCGTGAAGACGAGACCGAACACGACGATCTGAGCATTGCGCGCGCGCTTGAGGAAGACATCATCTTCGGACGGCTGGCGCCCGGCACTCGCTTGACTGAGGATACGCTTCTTGCGCGCTTCCATGTGACGCGACACTTCGCGCGCCAGGCGATTGTCCAGCTGGAGACGATGGGTATCGTCGTGCGCGAACGCAATAAGGGCGCAACTGTCCGCTCGCTGACATCAAGACAGGTGCAGGAGATCTATGACGTGCGCGAGCTGCTGCAGAGGCAGGCGGCACTCTGGATTCCGTTGCCGGCGCCCGACGAGCTGATCGCCGAACTGACGGCCCTGCACGAAGAGCACGGCCGGCACGTCGAATCCGGCTACCTTCGCGGCGTGCACGAGACAAACGACAAGTTCCATCTGACGCTTTTCAGCGCCTGCGGCAATTCCCATCTCGTCCAGTCGATCGAGCTCTACATGCGTCTCAGCCTGCCGGTGCGCGCCAATTCCATGTCTAGCAAGGAATCGCTGCAGATCTCGCACGAACATCACCGGCTGATGATCGAGATGCTGAAGGGCAGGGATAACTGGGTCCTGGCGCAGCTCTGCGTCGACCATCTGCAGCCGAGCAAGAGGCGCTACCTCGCCTATGTAAGCGAAAATTGAGGCCTTAGACGGATTGGCCTGTACTCATGTCGGCCGCCGCCATTGCGTACGCTCGCGGTCTTCCAACAAGGCCGAAACCGCGGCACGCTCTGGTGCGCCAAGCCGCCCGCCAAAGATGCTGCATTTGAGTGCTGCAGCGGCAGAGGCCATTCGGATAGCAGCCTCTGTCGTCAGTCCCTCTGTGACCGCCAGCGCATAGGCGCCGTGGAAAATATCCCCGGCCGCTAGCGTATCGACTGTCTTGACCCGAAATGCGGGCACATGCGCGACGTCGGCTGTTTCTTCGTTCCACCAATAGCTGCCGCGCTCTCCGGCGGTGACCACGATCAAAGCCTGCGGATAGTGCGTCTTGAGAAACGGCACCATGCCGGCCGGATCGTCGATCTGCGAAAGGCTGTTGGCCGCCGGCTCTGAGAAGATGATGTGGTCGGCATGTTTCGCAAGCATGTCGATAATGTGAGGCGCAGCGACATCGCCATCGAGGATGGCAGGCTTTCCCGCCGCTCTTGCTGCTTGCAGCACCCTCTGGGCGAGAGCGGGCCAGCGCACATCCACCATGACGGCATCGAACGCCGCGAGATCGTCGGTCGTGACCTCCCGGACATCTTCGTGCAGTCGCGGATCGTAGAAGGGTACGATCAGTCTTTCACCGTCGTCGTCGATGAGGATCGTCGAAACGGCAGAACGGGCGCCGGCAACCTGGGTGCTGCCGCCGACATCAATTCCGGCTTGTTCGAGCTCCGACAGGATCTGCTGTCCGGTCGGATCGTCGCCGACGGCGCCCCACAGGCTTGCCAGACCACCGAGGCGTACGATCGCATAGGCCGCGCTGGAAGCCATGCCCTCGGCCACTTGCAGCATTTCATAGGGCAGAACCTTGCCCGGCGTCTGCGGGATCGTACGAACACGAAACAGCGTATCGAGCACGGCGGCACCGACGCAAAGCACGTGGCGCGGCTTGCCGCCCGCATCGGAGACAGTCGGGCTCAAACGCGTCGACCAGTTGACTTGTCGAAGAGATGGACACTAGCCGGATCGATCGCGATCGAAACCGTATCGTCGTACGCAATTGCCAGCCGTTCGCGGAACAGGCAGGAAATCTGCTCGCCATTACAATCCAGCTTGGTGAAGATTTCCGATCCGGTTCCTTCGACGATTTCAGCACGGCCGACAATTCCGCCTTGGCTGGTGCGGATATGTTCGGGACGGATGCCGTAGACGAGCTCACCGGCGGGCGGTGCGCTCTTGATGTTTTCCGGCAGTGGCAGGATGAGGCCTTTCTCCGTGCGGAAAACGCCCTCTTCGATCCTGCCGTCGATGAAGTTCATCGACGGTGAGCCGATGAAGCCCGCGACGAACAGATTGGCGGGGCGGTCATAGAGTTCCAGAGGAGCGCCGACTTGTTCGATGACGCCGTCATGCAGAACGACGATCTTGTCAGCCATCGTCATTGCCTCGATCTGGTCATGGGTGACATAGATCGTCGTCGTCTTGATACGCTGATGCAGCGATTTGATTTCAGCGCGCATCTGCACACGCAGTTTGGCATCGAGATTGGACAGCGGCTCGTCGAACAGGAAGACTTGCGGATCGCGCACCAATGCGCGGCCCATGGCGACACGCTGACGCTGGCCCCCGGAGAGCTGTTTGGGATAACGGTCGAGCAGCTTTTCAAGGCCAAGGATGTTGGCCGCCTTGGTGACCCGCTCAGAAATCTCCGACGTATCGGCTTTCTTCAGCTTCAAGGCAAAGCCCATATTGTCGGCGACGCTCATATGCGGATAGAGCGCGTAGTTCTGGAAGACCATCGCGATATCGCGGTCGCGGGCCCTCAGATTGCTGACATCACGAGCACCGATCCGGATTTCGCCGTCGCTCATTTCCTCCAGACCGGCAATCATGCGCAGCAGGGTGGATTTGCCGCAGCCGGAGGGACCGACGAGTACGACAAATTCTCCATCGGCGATATCGACGCTGATGTCCCTTATGACATTGACGGCGCCAAAGCGTTTCTGAACGTTTCGAATATTCACGTTTGCCATGTTGATAGTCCTTTGAATGTCCGGTCAGCCACCCTTGACCGCGCCAGCCGTCAGGCCTGCAACGATCTGCTTTTGCGCAAACATCGTGAGCACCAGCACGGGCAGCGTGACGATGAGCGCGGCTGCGGCGAGCGGCCCCCAACTGACCTGCTCAAACGACAGCATGTTGTAGACGGCCACAGGCAGGGTTCTGGTTTCGCGGCTCGCGAGCACGATGCCGAATACGAAGTTGTTCCAGGAGAAGATGACGGAAAGAATGAAGGCCACGACGATGCCGGGCTTGGCGATCGGCAGCGCCACCAGACGGAAGACCTGCCAGGACGTTGCGCCGTCGATGCTGGCAGCCTCTTCAAGCTCCATCGGCGTCGTTTCGAAATAGCCGATCATGATCCAGACGACGATCGGAACGGTGACTACCAGGTGGATGATGATCTGCGGCCAGAGCGTGCCGAGAAGGTTCAGCCATTGGAACAGCAGAAACAGCGGGATGAGGAAGGACAGACCGGGGGTCATGCGTGCGATCATGATGACCATGGCCGAACGCTCCGCCTTGAGCCGCGCAATGCCGTAACCGGCAGGCACGCCGATCAGCAGCGCGAGCAGGGTCGCCCCGCCCGTCACCAGGATCGAATTCCAGAAGTAGAGGAAGAAATTGTTCTCCTCGAAGACCTTCATATAGTTCGACCAGGCGAAGCGCTCGGGGATGAAGATCGGCGGATAGGCGCCGTTGTCGATTTCGTATTTCAGCGACAGGGAGATCATCCAGAGGAAAAACAGGATGACCGGGGAGACCATGACGAGGGCGACAAACAGCAGCCCGATACGGTCGATCGTCTTGCGTTTCATCAGCGTGTCTCCGTGTCGGACCAGTTGGCGCGCTGCCGGATCATCATCAGCACGAAGGAAAGCGCGACGATGATGATGAAGAAGACGACTGCCATCGCCGATCCGTAGCCGATGTCGTAATAGGAAAAGGCAGTGTTATAGAGGTAGATGTTGATCGTCTCTGATGCGGTGCCCGGACCGCCCTGTGTCATCGCATAGATGATATCGAAGCTCTTGACCGCATCGATGCTCCGGATCATGACGCCGATCATCAGAAAGGGCGCGATCATCGGCAGGGTCAGGTATCGAAATTTCTGCCAGGCGTTTGCGCCGTCGATCTCGGCGCTTTCATAGGGTTCGCGCGGAACGGCGGCGAGCCCGCCAAGCACGATGAGCATGATCAGCGGCGTCCACTGCCAGGTCTCGACCAGGACGAGCGAAGGAATGACGCTTTTCTGGTTGTAGATCCACTCCTGCGGTCCGATGCCCACGAGCGACAGCAGGTAGTTGAGAACGCCAAGCTGCGGATGGAACATCATGGTCCAGACGAGCGCGATGGCGACGGGTGTCGCCATCATCGGCATGACGAAAACGCCGCGTAGCAATCCGCGGAACGGAAACTGCGCGTCGAAAATCAGGGCTGCGAGCGTGCCCAGGAATAGCGGGGCGACGACCGCAAGCAGCGTATAGAGTGCCGTGTGCCACAAGGACTCCCAAAAGCGCATGTCCACCAGCAGCCGGGTGTAATTGTCCAGGCCGGCAAAAACCACCGGCTGGCCCAAGGTCCAGCTGTTGACGCTCATCCAGAGCGTAAACACCCAGGGAAACACGATGACCGCGGCGATGACGACCAGCGCCGGGACAACGAAGGGCCAGTAGTTCGGAGCAAGCCTGCCAGGCTTGCTCCTCCCATTTGCGATGCTTTTCGACCGCGTGGTGTCCATGCTCACGGATGCCATTATCCCTCGCTTCGGGCCAGTACCGGTTCGAACTGCGCGGTGGCGCTCTTCAGTTCCGCTGCCGGATCGGCGCCGCCGATCATGTTGGTCAGGCCGACACCGTAGATGTCGCGGAACTCAGTGACCGGGATGATGACCGGCAGCGCGAGCTTTGAAACCTTTGCCGAGCCCGCAACGGCATCGACCCAGGAGCTCGGCATCTTGACGCCTTCGCGAACCTTCGCATCTCCGAGGATCGAATTGCGGAAGGGAACGCCGGCGCCTGCCTGTAGCAGGCGCGCGCCCATATCATGGGAAACGACCCACTGGCAGAAGAGATAGGCTGCTTCCTTGTTCTTGCTGGCAGCGGTGACGCCGATGCCGTCGCCGGTCGTTGCGGCAGCCTGGGCCTTCGGTCCCTTTGGCATGATGCCGTAGCCGACCTTGCCGACGACGCGGGACTTTTCCGGGTTCTCGATCGGCGGAGCAAAGCCCACGCCATCGAGCCACATGCCGACCTTGCCCTGCAGGAAGGCGGACTGTGCTTCCGCCCAGTTGAAGCCGGAAACGCCGACGGGCGCGGCCTTCGTCATCAGGCGCTGATAGAGCTTTGCCGCTTCGACGGCTTCATCCGAGGTCGTGCGCAGCTTTCCATCAGGACCGAGCGGCGTCGAGCCATAGCCGAGCAGGAGCGTCGTCCAGACGGGGACGTTTGCATTCTTCAGGCCGCGGGCGACGAAGCCGTAGGTATTGGTGGATGTGTCGGTGAGGGCTTCAGCGGCGCTGGCCATCTCGTCGAAGGTCGAGGGGTAGGAGAGGCCCTTCTTCTCGAACAGTTCCTTGTTCCAGTAGACGATCCAGTAGTCCACCGAGAAGGGAAGCGAGCGCAGTACGCCCTGCGAATCCTTAGCGAATTGCATGCCGGCTTCAGCAAAGTCGCTTTCGACCAGAGATGGGTCGGTCAATGACGGATCCTTGACGAAGCCACTGATATCGGCAAGCCAGCCGCCCTTTTCAAACTGGCGCTTCTGGACGTGATAGCTGAGGTGCACGACGTCGAAACTGGGTTTGCCGGAGCTGAGTTCGATTGTCGTCTTCTGACGCTGCTGCTGCTCGGGCGTGGCTTCGGCATTCACCTTGATGCCGGTCAGTGCTTCAAACTCGCTCAGATATTTGAGGATCGTTTCGCTGCGCGGGCTTTTGACGAGGTTCACCTCAAGCGTCGTTCCGGCAAAGCGCTTCCAGTCTACCGCTGCCGAAGCAGGCTTGATGCCGAAGAGGCCGGCAGCACCGATCGCTGCTGAACCCGCCAGGAAATTTCGGCGCGTGGGACGAATGAATGATGATGACATGCTGCTCTCCTCCTCTTGTGTGGCCTGCGATCTCCTCACCGCAGGCGTCAGTCTAAATTCTCAGCGCGCGACTTCGCGCGTGATTGATGTGCGCGGCAAGCGCATCGACCGCCCCTTGCGCGTTCCTTTGCTCAATCGCCTCCAGCACGCGAAGATGTTCGCCCATGACGGGGCCGACGCGCCCGTCGATGCGGAAGCGTTCCTGGCTGATCAGGCGCATCTTGATGGAGTTGACGCGGTAGGCGTTGGAAATGATGGTGTTTCCCAGCGCATCGATGAAGGCATCGTGCATGCCCCAGTCGACGGCCTGGGCGTGGACTTCGAGTTCATGCGAATGATTACCGCTTTCGATTGCCGCGACGATCTCGCGATGCTGCTTCAGGAGCGCCGCAATTGTCTCGTCGCTTGCCGTCTCAGTGAAGATGCCAACGGCTTCCTTTTCGAGAAAAAGCCGGAGCTGAAAGGCTTCGCGGATGAGGTTGAGATCGATATGGGCAATCTGCAGACCGCGCTGCGGCACGGTCTTGATAAGCCCCTCGGCTTCAAGCCGCGGAATGAGTTCGCGGATGGCGCCAAGCGTCAGGCCGGTCAGCTCGACAAGCCTGCGCTGGGAGACAAATTGCCCGGGACGGACGTCACGCGCAAGCAGATGCCGGGTAAAGCTCTCATAAGCTTTCTCTCTCAGCGTCGGCTGCTCGTCGGCTCCATCCATCGGGTTCTCCTCGTACATGACCGCTATGCTGCCTTTGTGCGAAAAAGTCCGTCAAAGGCAAGAACAAGCTCGCGCCTACCATCGGCGGAAATTGACGTCAAAGGCGGGCGAACCGCAAGCCATGTATCATCGCCTGTCATCTTTGCCACCATGACTTTCACAGCGGGTGTCACTGGATGCTTGAGAAGCTCGGCGACGAAGCGTTCGACGCGCGGATCGTCATTGCCGTCGACGGCCATCGCTCGCACTTCATGCGGCGCAAAATTGGCCATGCCGGAAATCGCGCCCTGGCCGCCCATGCGCACGCCCTTGGCGAGATGCCGTTCGTCGCCGATCAGGATGATCAGGTCTCCATGCTGGCGCAGCAGCGCTTCGGTGTAGGGCCAGTCGCCGGAGGAGTCTTTGACGCCGGTGACGATCGAGGGGAACGCCTTTCGCAGCCGGGTGATCAGGTCGACGCTCAACGCGACCATCGTCACCGAGGGAATATTGTAGACCAGAACGTCGCGTGCAGCGCTGCCCACGCGCGCAAAAACGTCGGCAAACCAGGCGAAAATGCCGTCATCGCTTACATTCTTGAAATAGGAGGGTGGGGCAAGAAGAATATTGCGCACGCCCTTGGACAAGGCCTGCGACATCTGCTGGGCGGCATCCTCGGCTGAATCGACAAGCACACCGACAACGATCTGTCTTGGCTGGATGCCGGAGGCAATGGACGTTTCGAGGATACGCTCCCGCTCCTGGCTACCAATGGATGCGCCTTCGCCGGTCGTTCCAAACAGTGTGACGCTGGCGCAACCCGAATCAAGGCTCCGCTTTGCGTGGGCGAGCATGACCTTATCGGCAACCGTGCCGCTGCTGTCGAAAGGTGTCGCCAACGCGACAGACAAACCAAACCCTGTCACTAATATATCTCCTATAAATCAGCGCATATCGACTAACATGTCAGTTATCGCATGTAAACCTGTTTGTGATGGATGGAGACTTGAGGTGTGGTGGCTGTGGATTGTTGAGGCTGTGCTGCGAACCCCAGCCATAGGCGATGTCGCCGTTGAGGCTGTTTTAAGTCGCGCGCATCAATGTGTGCGAAGTACGTCTTCAGCGCAGTCCGAGATATCGCCGGCGAACGGACGATGGTTTCATCGGTAGTTCAGGGAAATGACGCGCGGTCGAGAAAACGAGGGCCGCGCGTCCAATCTGTCAGGTGTAATCAGGGAGCGCAACGTGGAGGGTTGCGCTCCCTCTTCCTGCCGTCTCACCAGTCCAGGCGAAGGAGAGAAACGCCCTGACGCGGCAGGGAGAAGCGGAGGTCGATCTTGCCGTCCGCGACGGAAACCGAAGCTTTGTCGTCGATCTCAGCCAGCTCGCCGGAGGCTTCGAGCGTAGCGTAATCGGCGCCCTCGATATGCTGCGGCTTGCCCATGTCCTTCCAGACGCGAAAGGAGTTGGAATGCTGCTCGTCCATACGGAAGTGCTTGAGTGCGGCCGGCCGGTTGCCCCAGCCGTCGATCGAAAGGCTGACCTCGGCGGCGGGGCCTATCTCGTCATCGTCATGATAGTACCAGATGAGAATGGAGACGCCCCTGTCGTCGCGGGTCGCCACGACATTGACGTCGGGCTTGTCGCGAACACCGTGGCTCATGATGTCCTCGATATCGCGCCGATAGTCGCTTTCCGATTCCAGCCACTCGCCACCGAGCTTGCCGAGCATGCGGAAGCCGTTCAGCACGGCCTTGTCGACGCCGTTGGTGGCGAGATCCCGGAAACCGTCGAAATAGGGCTGGTCGTCGAACAGGAAGGCCCAGGTCACCGCGCCTTCGATTTCGATATTGGCGCGGCGCGACAGTTCATAGGTGCGGATCATGCTCTCGACGACATAGACGCCGTAGAGCGGACCGTTGCGATAGCCGTTCTGCGGATGAACGCGCGCGGAGCAGGCGGCGCATCCTTCCGGATCGGATTCGCCGATGACGACCGGCAGGTGCCGAAGCTCGGGGAACTCGTTGATGACGGCAAGGTTGGTCTCGATGTCGCGCAGCTGCTTGTGCAGGCCCATGCGCACATGGCCGTCGAAGATGACCGGATTTCCCTTGGCGTGGAAGGCGATGAAATCGAGCGGAGGCTTGTTCTCGACGACATGGCGCAGGAAGGCGCGCAGGAAAGTCTGCGCCTTCTCGTTGGCGAATGCGCCGCAGGTGTGCGGGCCGCCGACACGTGCCTTGGGCAGGGCGCGCTTCACGGCGCGGGCGCTGGCGTCGTACATGGCGCAGAATTCCGGGATCGTGCCGGTCCAGTAGTGGCCGTCGGGCTCGTTCCACACTTCCCAGGGCCAGGAGGAGACGACGTCTTCGCCATAGCGATCGGCGAGGTGCCGCGCCCAGGCCTCGATCAGGTCGCCCCATTTCTTCAGGTCCTTCGGCGGCGCGGTCCAACCGGTGGTGATGGTCGCATATTTGTCGGCAGGCTCCCAATGATGCTTGTAGGGGCCGTCGAAATCGGAAAGCGCTTCCGGCGTGAAGCCGATCTGGATCAGCGGGATGTTGCCGGCCTCGACATAGGCATCGAAAATCTGGTCGATGATCGTCCAGTCGTAAACCGGCTTGCCGTTCGCGTCCTCCGTATAGGCATTGGTCGAGCCCCATTTCAGAGCCGGCTTGCCGTCGCCGCTCGTCAACAGATTATGGGCGCGGATGCGCGGGGCGACGGGGCTGAGTTTGGTCAGTTCCTTCAGAAGCTTCTTGCCATGCGGGGAATAGGTGTAGTTCGGCTCGTCGTAACCGAACCAGTTCCACAGCGGTTTATAAGGCCCGGTCGGCCGGCCGGCGTGAACGTTGATGGTCACGTCATAGGAACTCGTCATCGTCTTTTCCTCTTGAACGGTCATGCCTCAGCCTCCTCCCGAAAGCCAACCGACCAATTTTGATGAAGTGCGGCCGTCTTGGGAGGGCGCCGCGCTCGTCGCAAAAGCTAAGCGAAATGACCATTTTGTCAATAATATAAAAAAGTCACGCTTAGACGACACTAACAAAATGCCTGGAAATCCACGAATTTATGGCATTTTAAAAATTACCTGTTGCTGTTTGGCGAAAAATTGTCGATAAATTGTGAGGCAAAGCCAAGTGCCTGGAGGAGACATAAGGGTCTCAAGCCCCCTATGCAGGCGCTTTTGCCGGAACGCGATCGATAACGGATTACGGGAAGCGCCCGCGCCTGCGGGCCAAGGAGGAGGAGCGTCCGATGAAGTTCCCTAGATTTGCAGTCATTGCCTTATTGTCTCTCGCCGCTCTGCCTGCCTACGCGCAGGATTTCATTGCCGGTATTCCGCGCAACGAAACGCTGATCATCCAGGGCACGCCGCAGCAGAATGCCGACTGGTTCAACGTCTGGGCGCCGGGCGGCGGCGGGGCGGCCAATGTCAACGGCCTGCAGCAGCTGACGACTGATACATTCTGGTTCATCAATCCGGAGGGTGGTCCGGATGCCTGGCAGAATGCGCTCGCCACCGAGCCGCCGGCCTATAATGCCGATTTCACGCAGATGACGGTGAAGCTGCGCAAGGGCATCTACTGGAGCGACGGTGTCGAATTCACCAGCGATGACGTGGTCTATACGGTCCAGACGCAGATCGACCATCCGGGCATGTCCTGGAGCGCGCCTTTCGCGGTCAACGTCGCCAGCATGGAAAATCCCGATCCGCAGACGGTGATCTTCCATCTGAAGAAGCCGAATTCGCGCTTCCACACGCTCTTTACCGTGCGCTGGAACGCCGCCTGGATCATGCCGAAGCATGTCTTCGAAAAGGCCGGCGATCCCCTGGCTTTCAAGAACAACCCGCCGGTCTCGCTCGGCGCTTATGTGCTGCAGAGCTATGACAAGGGTGGCAACTGGACCATCTGGAAATTGCGTGACGACTGGCAGCGCACCTCGATCGGCATGGCTGCCAAGGAGCCGCCTCAAGTCAAATATGTCGTCTATCGCGCCGCCGGCAACCCGGAGGCCCGCGTCATCGAGCAGCGCAATCACAATCTCGACGTCATCAACGACATGGCGCCCGAGGGCATGTTTGCGATGATGCGCGACAGCAAGAGCGTCGCCTCCTGGCTGAAGGGCTTCCCCTTTGCTCATCCCGATCCGACGCTGCCGTCGGTGCTGCTGAATACCAAGAAGCCGCCTTTCGACAATAAGGATGTGCGTTGGGCGCTGGCTTTGATGATCGATATCCGCGCCGTGGCACTCGGCTCCTATCGCGGCGCCGCCAACCTTGCAGCTCTCGCTACGCCGCCGACCGGCTCGGCAACGGATGCTTATTATGCGCCGATGCAGGACTGGCTCACCAATTTCGAACTCGATACCGGCAGCCGCAAGATCAAGCCCTATGATCCGAATATCTCCTCGCAGATCGCCACCATGGTCCGCGGCCAGTGGGGCGACCAGATCCCGACCGATCCGAAACAGCTGCAGCGCACTTTCGGCTACGGCTGGTGGAAGCAGGACGTCCAGGCTGCGACCGAGCTCCTGCAGAAGGCCGGCTTCAAGAAGAGCGGCAATCAATGGCTGAAGCCTGACGGCAGCCCCTTCACGATCCGTCTGCAGGTCGAAGGCGATGCCATTCCGACGCTTGCTCGTGCCGGCACGGTCATCGCCCAGCAATGGAGCCAGAACGGCATTGCCACCAAGGTTGATGTTGCCGGCCCGACCAACGGCCAGCGTCTCAGCACCGGCGATTTCGAAGCGGCAATCTACTGGAGCATCGAAACCTGGGGCGGCCATCCGGATCTGTCCTTCTTCCTGGACAGCTATCATTCGGAGTTCATCAAGCCGCTCGGCCAGATCCAGCCGCCGCGCAACCTGCAGCGCTGGCAGGATCCGCGCCTTGACCAGCTGATCGCGAAAAACCGGTCGATCGCCTTCGATTCCCCCGATGTGACCAAGGTCGGCCAGGACTTCCTGAAGCTCGCCGTCGAAGAGATGCCGATGATCCCGCTGATGGCCTATAACAAGTTCGCGCCGTTCGACACGACCTACTGGACCAACTATCCGAGCGCTGAAAACCCCTATTCGGCCTCGGGTCCGAACTGGTCGAACATCCGTTACATGGTGACAGGCCTGAAGGCCAATCTGGCCGCTCCCAAGAACTGACCGCGTCGATATGGGAGTGGCCGGGCAGCCGGCCGCTCCCCCCTTCATGCTATTGGCATGCTATTGGAAGGTGAATGCCATGAATGGCTTTCTGATCTATGCGGGCAAACGTTTCCTGCAGTTCCTTTTCGTCGTCGTCACCGGCATCACGCTTGCGTTCCTGATCGCGCATTTCTCCCCGGTCGATCCGGTGGAGCAGACCGTGTCGCTGCTCACGAGCTTCGGTTCGACCGACCCGCAGGCGGTCGATATCCTGCGCCAGTCGCTGCGCGAACTCTACGGAACCGGCGGTCCCCTTATCGACCAGTATTTCACCTTCTGGGGGCGAGTGCTGACCGGCGATTTCGGCCCGTCTCTGTCGTCCTTTCCGACACCAGTCATGACCGTGATCGGCCGCGCCTTGCCGTGGACCGTTGGCCTGCTGACGCTCGCAACCATCATTGCCTGGATCATCGGTAACCTGCTCGGCGCGCTTGCCGGCTATTTCCGCGACAGCCGATTGCTCAAGCTAGCCGGCATCGTCATCATGGCGCTGCAGCCGATCCCGACCTATATTGTCGGCCTCAGCCTCGTCATTCTCTTCGGCTTCATTTGGCCGATCCTGCCGATCAGTGACGGCGCGCAGGTCAATCTCACGCCGGCCTTCAACTGGACCTTCATCAGTTCGGTCATCGAACACGGCATCCTGCCGGCGCTGACGCTGGTGCTCGTCGGCATCGGCGGCTGGTTCATCTCCATGCGCTCTCTGGTCTCCAACATCGTCACCGACGACCATGTGGTCTATGCCGAGCTCGGCGGCGTACGTTCACGCAGCATCTTTTCGCATTATGTGGCCCGCAATGCCATGCTGCCGCAGGTCACGGGGCTCGCGCTCAGCCTCGGCAATGTCTTCGGCGGCGCGGTCATCGTCGAATTCGTCTTCAACTACCCCGGCATCGGCAAGTTGCTGATTTCAGGCATCTATTCCGGTGATTACAGCCTGGTGCTCGGGGTAACGACGATTGCCATCATTGCCGTCGCCTCTGCCGTCTTCGTGATCGACATCATCTACCCGCTGATCGATCCGCGCGTGAAACTGGGATAATTGCGATGTTCAAGATCCTCAGAGACCTGCTCCGCTATAACAAGGAATTCCTGTTCGGGACGATCCTCATCCTGATCATTCTCGGCCTGATCGTGGCCTCCTTCTTCTCACCCTATGACGAGAATGCCATCTATGTCGTGAGCCCCGATATGCCGCCGTCTGCCGAATTCTGGTTCGGCACAACATCGCGCGGCCAGGAGGTGTTCTGGCAGATCGCGGCGTCGCTTCGCAACACGCTGCTCTTCGGCATCATCGTTGCCGTCATCAGCCGCCTCATCGCGCTGGTTGTCGGCCTGGTCTCCGGCTATATCGGTGGACGCACCGACCAGATCATCATGGGCATCAACGATACGCTCGGCGCATTGCCCAACATTCCGATCCTGCTTCTCCTTGTCTTCGTGCTGCGCGACCAGATGACATGGTCGATGCTGGCGATCGTTGCGGCCCTGCTCGGCTGGACACATGACAGCCGGTTGATCCGCTCGGTGGCGCTCTCGCTCCGCCACCGCGAGTTCACCCGGCATGCGGTCTTTGCGGGCATGCGCACGTCGCAGATCCTCATCCGCGAGCATCTTCCCTATGTGATGCCGATCGTCTTTTTCACGACGATGAACAACCTCATCTGGGCGATCGGCCTGGAAGTGACACTCTCCGTGCTAGGCTTCTCCGACATCAACCGGCCGACGATCGGCGGCATGATCTATTGGGCCAATGCCCATTCCGCCATGGTCGCCGGCATCTGGTGGTGGGTGGCCTTCCCGATGCTCTTCGTGGTGATCCTCTTCCTCGGCCTCTTCATGCTCGCCATGTCGGTCAACGAATATATCGATCCCCGCTCGCGGCTCGCCCGGATGGGAGCCTGAGACGATGCAGAACCTTTTGAGGAAAGCGCCTTTGACCCTCGTCGAAAATTCCCGGGACGCGCTGACGATCGACGGGCTGAAATGCTACTACGTCAACGATTATTTCGGCGTCCGGCGCGAGATTCGCGCCGTCGACGACATCAGCCTGACGGTAAGCAAGAACGAGATCTACGGCATCGCCGGAGAATCCTCGAGCGGCAAGACCTCGTTGATCAAGACGCTTGCCGGGGCCATCCGTCCGCCGATGCGGGTCGTCGGTGGCACCGTCAATTTCAACTTCGATGGAAAGCTGATCGACGTCTATGGCGAACCGCAGAAAATGCGGTCTGCGCGCTGGCGCCACCTGTCCTATATCATGCAAGGCTCGATGAACGTGCTGAACCCGGTCCGGCGCGTGAAGCACGCTTTCAACGATTTCGCCTTCCGGCACATGAACCTTGATCCGGCTACCTTTCGTGAGCGGATCGAGGCGCATCTCGCCCGCCTGCATCTCGATCCGCATGTGCTCGAAGCCTTTCCGCATCAACTCTCAGGCGGCATGCGCCAGCGACTGACCATTGCGCTGGCGACCGTCTGCGAACCGGAATTCATCATTGCCGATGAGCCGACGACGGCGCTCGATGTTCTTGTGCAGCAGGACGTTCTAGCGTTGATCAAGGAGGTGCAGACCCGCATGCAGTCCTCGGTCATCTTTGTAACCCACGATATGTCCGTCCATGCCGCAATCACCGATCGCCTCGCGATCATGTATGCCGGGCGGCTGGCCGAAGAGGGGCCGACGCAGGCGATCTTCGACAATCCGCAGCATCCCTATACGGTCCACCTGATCGGCAGCCTGCCGCGGATCGGCGATACGAAAACCAGAAAAAGCCTACCGGGCAAACCACCCGCGCTCTCGAACCCACCCTCGGGATGCCGCTTCCACCCACGGTGTCCGATTGCGATCGACAGATGCTCGAAAGAGGTGCCCGTCATGCAGCCGAGCGCGACCGGCGGGCGCGTCGCATGTTTCAGGGCAGGGGAGTACAAGGTCCAATGAGCGGCGAGCATCTTCTCGAACTTGAAAACGTCACCAAGCTCTTTCCCATCGGCGGCTTCTTCTCACGCGCCAAGATGGCGGCGGTCAACGAGGTCAGCTTCGCGCTCGAGGCGAACAGACCCGAGATCTTCACGATTGTCGGCGAATCCGGCTCCGGTAAATCCACGCTTGCCAAGATGATCCTCGGCAATGAGAAGGCTGATCGCGGTAGCATCCGCTTCGACGGTGCGGATATCCGCGATATCAGCAGCCGCAGCGCCCGCGAAGCCTTCATGACCAGGGTCCAGCCGGTTTTCCAGAATCCCTTCGAAGCCTTCAATCCGCTGACGCGTATCGACGAATATCTGTATGCCACCGCCCACCGCTTCAAGGGTGCGAAGAGCCGCGCGGAAAGGGAGGCGCTGGCGGATACAGCGCTGCAGAGGGTCGGCCTCTCCATTGCGGAGGTTCGCGGACGTTATTCGCACGAATTGTCGGGCGGCCAGCTCCAACGCATTGCGGTGGCACGCGCGCTCATTCCCGAACCGAAGCTCATCGTCGCCGACGAGCCGGTCTCGATGGTGGATGCATCGCTGCGCATGTCGATCGTCAACCTCTTCCGCGAATTGCGTGATACGCTGAAGGTATCGATCATCTATATCACCCATGATCTGGCGACCGCTTACTACATCGCCGATCGGGTCATTATCATGCGCAAGGGCGTGGTGGTCGAAAGCGGCGATGCACGCACCGTGCTCGACAATCCGCAGCACGAATATTCGATTGCCCTGAAGAATGCGGTACTGCCGCCCAATCCGGGTGAGGCCTCGGCGATCATCCGTCAGCGCCAGAAGGACGCTGCGACGTCTGCGCCGCGGGAAATCCTCAGCGCATAATCAGACAAGTCCCTGAGTTCGGGCGGCCTCAATCTCAAGCGGCGCGGAAGCGCAGATTGCCGGCCGAGAGTTCGCTGACGGAGGCTGCACCCATCAGCTTCATGCCGCGCTCGATTTCCGTGCGCATCTGCAGCAACGCCCGTTCGACGCCGGCCTGGCCGGCCGCTGCCAGTGGGAAGAGATAATAGCGGCCGACGCCGACCGCCTTGGCGCCGAGCGACAGGGCCTTCAGCACATGCGTGCCGCGCTGGATGCCGCCATCGACCATAACATCGATCCTGTCGCCGACGGCATCGACGATTTCCGCAAGCTGGTCGAAGCCGCTGCGCGATCCGTCGAGCTGGCGGCCGCCGTGGTTGGAAAGTACGATGCCGGTGCAGCCGATATCGATGGCACGCTTGGCATCCTCGACTGTCATGATGCCCTTCAGGCAGAATTGTCCGCCCCAGATCTTCACCATTTCGGCGACGTCGTCCCAGTTCATGGCGGGATCGAGCATCTCGGTGAAATAGCGGCTGATCGACATGGTACCGCTGCCCATGTCCACATGGCTGTCAAGCTGCGGTAGGCGGAATTTCTCATGCGTGAAATAGTTGATCGCCCAGGCGGGTTTTACGGCAAACTGTGCCATGCCCGACAGGTTGAGCTTGAAGGGGATGGCGAAGCCGGTGCGTTTGTCGCGCTCGCGGTTGCCGCCAGTGATGCTATCGACCGTCAGCATCATCACCTGCACGCCCGCCTGCTTTGCCCGTGCCATCATTTCGCGGTTGAGACCGCGATCCCGGTGGAAATAGAATTGATAGACCTGCGGGCCGCTGCTGATCTGTCTTGCCTCTTCAAGGCTGATCGTGCCGAGCGAGGAAACCCCGAACATCGTCCCGAATTTGCCGGCGGCATGGGCGACCGCCCGTTCGCCCTCATGGTGGAAGAGCCGCTGCAGGGCCGTCGGCGAGCAATAGACCGGCATGGCGAGCTTCTGGCCCATGACGGTGACCGACATGTCGACGTCGCTTACGCCGCGCAGAACGCTCGGAAGAAGATCGCAGCTCTCGAAGGATGAGGTATTGCGCCTGTAGGTCACCTCGTCATCCGCCGCGCCATCGATATAGTTGAAGATCGGCCCGGGAAGGCGCTGTTTGGCAAGCCGGCGGAAGTCGTGAAAGTTATGGCAGTCTGAAAGGCGCATACCCGTATCCAATCGAGGGCCGGCACGTCACAACTCCGCATGCGGCTCAGCCGATGAACAGCCGCGAGACCTCCTCGTCTTCGCGATCAATGATCTATGGGATACGATTATTAGTGCACCAATCTCAAGCTCTCTTGCGCGCGCTTCCGTCGCCTTCGCTGATAAAGGTGCATTTTATTGCCGGGGATATTCGTCAGCGACCGGCCTTGACTGCGAGCCAGATGACGTGGCGCGCTCCGCCGCGTTTGCCGTTGGCCCGCGTATTGATCGCATCGACGGCAAAGCCGCTCTCCTTCAGCCGTCGCGTGAAGGACGGGTCTGGCCCAGAGGACCAGACGGCCAGCACGCCGCCGGCGCGCAGCGCCTCGCGGGCTAATTTCAGCCCGGCATGGTCATAGAGCCGGTCATTGGATTTGCGGGTCAGGCCGTCGGGACCGTTATCGACATCGAGAAGGATCGCGTCATAGTCAGCCTTCCCCGCACGGATAGCCTCACCGACATCGCCCTGGTGGATCGACACGCGTGGATCGTCGAGACAGCCCTTGAACACTTCCGCCATCTGGCCGCGTGCCCAGGCGACGACTTCCGGTATCAGCTCTGCGACGACGACACCGGCATCCTCGGGCACGATTGCAAGGGCAGCCCGCAGGGTAAAACCCATGCCAAGCCCGCCAATCAGGATTTTCGGCTTTGAATGCGATTTGATCCGCTCGAAGGAGAGCGTGGCAAGCGCTTCTTCGGAGCCGCTGAGACGGCTGTTCATTAGCTCGTTTGTACCGAGCATGATCGAAAATTCACTGCCGCGCTGCTTTAGCCGCAGCTCTCCACCCTCGTCGGGAATGGTCGCGGAATCGAGCTGGATCCAGGGAAGCATGGCGGTTTCGTCTCGCTGAAAGGGACCGTCCCCTAGCATAGGGCGACGGTCGAAGCCAGCAAGCCTTGCTCAGACCATGCGCACGAAATGGTCCGGTTCATGCTCCATCACCTGTTCCTGCGGGGCGGCGGATCGGTGGCGGATATCGTCCACTTCCTGCGGCTGCAGGCGTGTGCGCGGATCGTCGAAGCGCACGTCGGGATCCGGTACGGCTGAGAGCAGCAGGCGGGTATAGGGATGCAACGGATTGTCGATCACCTTGGCCGTATTGCCCCATTCGACGATCTGGCCGGAATACATGACCGCGATATCCTCGGCCACGTAGCGGGCGGTGGCGATATCGTGGGTGATGTAGAGCAGGCCGAGATTCATCTCCTTCTTCATCTCGTTCAGGAGATTGAGAACGCCGAGGCGCACGGAAACGTCGAGCATCGAAGTCGGTTCGTCGGCAACGATCACTTCCGGCTGGGCCGCCAGGGCGCGGGCGATATTGACGCGCTGGCGCTGGCCGCCCGAAAGCTCATGCGGATATTTCGGCGCGACGATATCGGGATCGAGCTTCACGCGCTCAAGCAGCTCGCGCACCGTCGCATCGATCTGCTTTCCGCGGATATCCGGCCGGTGAAGCTTCAGAGGTCGCTGCAGATGATGGGCGATTGTATGCGCCGGGTTCAGCGAGGCAAAAGGATCCTGGAAGATCATCTGCACGGAACGGCGGTAGCGGGCGATCTCGTCCGCCTTGGCGCCTTCGACGGGGCGGCCTTTGTAGAGGATCTGCCCCGTTGTTGGCAGATATTCGCGCATCGCCATGCGGGCGCAGGTGGTCTTGCCGCTGCCGGATTCGCCAACAAGCGCCAGCGCACGGCCGGCATGCAGCGAAAAGGAGATGGTGCGCGCGGCGTGAACGGTGGAAGCGCCGTGACCGAAAGTCTTAGTGACCTTGTCGAGGGCGAGGATGGCATCGCTCATAGCAGCACGCCTCCGTGAAGCGAGGGGAAGGAGGCCCAGAGTTTTCGGGTATATTCGTGCTGCGGCGTTTTGTAGATCGCTTCTGCATCGTTCTGCTCGACGAGCTTGCCTTGGAGCATGATGCCGATACGATCGCAGAACTGCACCATCAGCCCGAGATCATGGGTGATGAAGAGCACCGAGAAGCCGAATTGCTTGCGCAGTTCATTGATGCGCTGCAGGATTTCCCGCTGCACCACCACGTCAAGCGCTGTTGTCGGCTCGTCCATGACGACAAGCTTCGGATCGAGCGCCATGCAGATGGCGATGACGATGCGTTGGCGCATGCCGCCGGAAAACTGATGCGGATAGTTGCGCATGCGATCCGGCGCGATATCGACGAGCCGCAGCATTTCAGCAGTGCGCTCGCGTGCCTGACCCTTTGTCATGCCTTTATGGGTGTGCAGCACGTCATAAAACTGGTCCTCGATGCGCAGCACCGGGTTCAGCGAGTTCATGGCGCTCTGGAAGACCATGGCAACTTCGCGCCAGCGGAAGGCGGCGAGCGCCTTCGGGTCGAGGTCCAGCACGTCGCGGCCGGCAAGCAGGATCTGGCTGCCCTTGCGGATCAGCGCCGGCGCCTTGTGCAGGCGGCTGATGGCAAAGGCGATCGTGCTCTTGCCACAGCCGGATTCGCCGGCCAGGCCGAAGACCTCGCCGGGGGCGACATCAAAACTCACATTGTCGACGGCGCGAAAGTCCTTTTCCTCGCCGATATAGTCGATCGTGAGGCTCTTTACAGAAAGCAAGGGTTGCGTCACAGGCGGCCCTCCCCGGAGCGGATGAGCAGGGACCAGCGCTTCAGATGATTGCCGGTGCGCAGGCGCGGGTTGGCAATCTCATCGACAGCAAAATTGAGAAGCGACATGCCGATGCCGAGGAAGGCGAGCGCGAAGCAGGGTGTGAGGATATCCCACCAGGCGCCGACCGAAAGCGCCGAGGCCTTCTGTGCATTATAGAGCATTGTGCCCCAGGACACGACGCGTGGATCGCCGAGGCCGAGGAATTCCAGCGTCGCTTCGGTGATGATCGCGAAGATGACGCTGCCGATGAAATTGATGCCGACGATGGAAATCACGTTGGGGAAGATCTCTGACGTCATGATGCGCCATTGCGGTTCGCCCATCATCTCCGCCGATTTGACATAGTCTTTCTGCTTGACGGAGAGCGTTTCGGCACGGGTCACGCGCGCACCCCAGGCCCAGGATGTGCCGCCAAGGATAAGTGCGATGACGATCGGGCTCGCCTGGCCGATGAAGGCTGCAAGAACGAGCAACAACGGCAGGTTCGGAACGACGAGCACCATATTCGTAAAGAAGCTGATGATCTCGTCCGTCTTGCCGCCGCGATAGCCGGAGATGATGCCGAGCGCCGTTCCGACAGCGGTGATCAACAGGCCGGCGCCGAAGCCGACGGCAAGCGAGGTGCGCGCGCCATAGATCATGCGGGCAAAGACGTCCTGGCCGATGCGCGTCGTGCCGAGAATATGTTCGGCTGACGGCGGCTGGTGCGGACGGCCGGTGCGGGCGGCGGGGTCGTAATGCGTCAAGAGCGGCGCTGCGATTGCCACGATGATGATGAAGGCGATGATGGCGAGGCCGATCAGCGCCTTGCGATTGCGGAGCAGGCTTCTCATCTCACGCTCCCTTTAGCCGCGGATCGAGCAGCACGTAGCTGACATCGACGATGAAATTGGCGATCAGCATGGTCGCGGTCATGATGAGAAGCTGGCCCTGGATGACGGGATAATCGCGGGCAAGGATCGCCTGGTAGAGGATGTTGCCGAGGCCGGGATAGTTATAGACGACCTCTGTCACCAATGAGCCGCCGAGAATGGTGCCGATGGCGATCGCAAGACTTGAGACGGTCGGCAGCAGCGCGTTGCGGGCCGCATACCAGAGCATCACATGCCGGTCGGACAGGCCCTTGGCGCGGGCCATGACGATATAGTCCTCGCCGAGCAGGTTGATCATGTTGTTGCGCATGGTGACGGTAAAGCCGCCGACCAGCACAGTGCAGAGCGTAATCATCGGCAGGATGCCGTGATAGGCGACACTGCCGATATATTGGAAGCTGAAGGCCGGATCGAGCGAGGGATCGGCCGCATAACCGTTCGGGAACCAGCCGAGCGTGAAACCGAAGAAAAACAGGACGATGAGCGAGGTGACGACGGCCGGCACCGATGTCGCGAAGATCGCGCCGATCGAGACGATGACGTCGAATTTGCTGCCGCGCCGCCAGGCTGCGACAATGCCCAGAAACGTTCCGAGCGCGAAGCTGATGATTGTCGCCGTGCCCATCAGGCCGACGGTCCACACCAGTGCGTGGCCGAGCACAGACGTGACCGGCAGCGGGAAATATTTGATCGAGCGGCCGAGATCGCCGGTGAAGATGCTGCAGAGATAGGTGAGATATTGCTGCCAGAGCGGCCCATCGACGAAGCCGAAGGTGAGCTTCAGCGCCTGCAGGCTTTCCGGCGGCAGTTCGGCGCCCGCACTCGAAAACATGATGCGCACGGGATCGCCCGGCATCAGCCTGGGCAGGAAGAAATTGATCGTCGCTGCGGCGATGAAGGCCGCCAGGTAAAAGGCGAGGCGGCGAAGCAGAAAGGCCATGGGGACTCCGTCAAAACAGGAGCGGCGCTTGCCGCGCCGCTCCCGCCGTTTGTAATAATGGCTTACTTGACCGGCTCGAGCGCCAGCAGGTTCACAAGACGTGCCGGGTTGGTACGCGAGATGGACGGATTGACGAAGGGGTTTTCCTTGGTCGACCAGCCGGTGAAGCGCTTGGTGTTGTACTGATACCAGTTCGGATTGTTGAACACGGGGATGACAGGCATGTTTTCGGCAACGATGCGCTGCGCCTTGTTCATCGCTTCCTTCTGCTTGTCGAGATCGGCCGTGTGGGTGAACTGGGTGACCAGATCTTCCACTTCCGGGTTGAACCAGCGCTGCGCAGTGAAGCGCGTCTTGCCCTTGTCCGAAGCGCTGAAGGCGCGCTTGTAAGGATAGTAGGGCGAGGCCGAAGCCGGGAGGCTGTTGATCGCCGCATCGAACTTGCCGTCGATGAGATCGGAGGTCCAGACGGCCTCTTCCGGCGTCTCGATCTTGGCATCAATGCCGACTGCCTGCATGCCTTCGATGGCGATGTTGACCGTGTCGATCCAGTCCGTCCAGGAGTTCGGAACGATGATCGAGAAGGAGATTTTCGAACCATCCGGATTGTCGCGCAGGCCGTCGCCGTCCTTGTCGACATAGCCGGCTTCGTCGAGCAGCGCCTTGGCAGCATCGGCGTCATAAGCGCCGAACTTGCCGAAATCGGCCTTGATGGACGGGTCCGCCCAGCTCTTGTAGAGCTCGCCCATCAGGCCCGGGTCTTCGTTCAGCGTCGGATAGCCGTAGCCGGCCACATCGATCATCGTCTTGCGGTCCAGCGCCATGGAGACCGCCTGGCGGAACTTCACGTCGTTGAAGGCCTTCTTGTTGCTCTCGTTCGAAGTCTCGAGATTGAACAGGAAGGCAACCATGCTGCTTGGTGAATACCAGTAGTGATAGTGAGCCGGATCCTTCGAAACATAGACATTGTCGATATCGGGGATGAAGGAGACGCCCCAGTCGAGCGTGCCATCGGCCGTCGCCGTCAGGATCTGGTTGTTGTCGGCAAGCTGTGGGAAGCGCATGCAGTCGACCTTCAGATGCTCGGCATCCCAGTAGTTCGGGTTGCGGCACTGGTCGTAGGTCTGGCCGGTGAAGCGCGGCACTTCCGTCAGCGGGCCGCTGCCTACGGGGTTTTCGTTGGCGTAGGTGACCGGATCGGCAACGTCCTTCCAGACATGCTCGGGTACGATCGGCAGCTGCGACAGCTGCTCGGCGGCAAGCGAGCTCGGATTGGCGAGCGTGAAGCGCACCGTCTGGGCATCGACGGCCTGCACGTCGGTGATGAAGCTCCAGATGCTAACGAAGTCGAGCGCCGGGAATTTCTTCAGATAGTCATAGGTGAACTTGACGTCGGCAGAGGTCAAAGGCTTGCCGTCCGACCACTTCAGGTTCGGGCGCAGCTTGAAGTCGATGCTCTTCAGGTCGTCTGAGAGCTTGAAGCTCTCGGCCAGACGATAGACCGGCTTGTTGCTGTCGAAGCGGTTGAAGATGACCAGCGGCTCATAGATGAAGTCGAGCGTCGACTGGCGCGACGAGGTCTGGTTGAACGGGTTGAAGTTGCGCACCCAGGTCGTGGCCGGCTCGATATTGGCCGTCAGGATCGTCTGCGCCATGGCCGAGCCTGACAGCATGGTCAGGGCCGCAGCCGCTAGGATATATTTCTTCATGACAAATTCCCCTTTTCTTATGCGGTGAAAGTCGTTGCGCTGGTCAGGAGACCAGCGCGCTTGCAAACATGGATTCGACTTCCGCCTGGGCAGCGCGATAGTCGATCTTGCGAGTGCCGAGGCGTGCCTTGCCGGCGTCGATACGCTTCTGTGCGGCGTCGGTCAGCGGGCGTGCGGCCTTGGCGGCGGCTTCGCTTTCCTTGACGTCGCCGTGGCTGTGAAGGGCGATGTCGAAACCGGCGTCGAGCACCTGGGCGACGCGTTCCGGCAGAGTGCCCTGCAGCGATTCCATGAAGATGCAGTCGGAGATCAGCACGCCGTCATAGCCCATATCCTTGCGGATCACGTCATGCATGATCGGCGAGATGGAGGCCGGAAGCTCTGCATCATAGGCGGAGTAGACGACATGGGCGACCATCGCCCAGGGCGTGTCCTTCAGCGCCACGAAGGGATTGAAGTCGGTGGCAGTGAGCGTCTCGCGCGAGGCATCGACGACGGGGCGCTCTTTGTGGGAATCGAGCGTGGCGCGGCCGTGGCCCGGAATGTGCTTCATGACCGGCATGTTGCCGGTTTCCAGCAGACCATCGACCACTTCGCGGCCGAGAGCGGCGATGAAATCGGGATCGGGGCCGAAGGAGCGGGCGCCGATGACAGCGCTCGTCGTTTCGAAGACGAGGTCGAGAACGGGCGAGCAGCCGCTCGAAAGACCGAGCTCCGTCATCATCGCGCCCATGGCCTGGGTGGAAAGGCGCAGCGCCTTCTTGCCGAGTTCGAGATCGCGGCGGGCAAGTTCGGCGAACTGGCCAAAGCTGCGGAAGAGCGGCCAGGGGCCGGCATCCATATGCTGCACACGACCGCCTTCCTGGTCGGTGAAGACGGGCGCATCGTCGCGGCCGACGGCCTCGCGGAAACGGTCGATCAGGATCTTTGCCTGCTCCGGATTGCGCAGGTTGCGGCGGCCGACGAAGAGACCGAACGGATTGGTCTCGCGGAAGAGGGCGAATTCGTCGTCCGAAAGCGTCGGATTGGGAAGGCCGACGAAGAGAGCGAGCGGGGTCGAGGACACTATTTCAAAACTCCGGTATCAGATGGTCATTTCGGCTGGCTTCGCAGCATGCCTTCGTAAATGCCCTTATCGGGGGCGGGAATTTCGACCGCGCCGGCGGTCTTGACGTAGAAATCGACGGGGCCGGCATCGCCGATGAAGGCATAGGCATGGCCAAGCGTCTTCAGGTTTTGCAGGCAGGCGGAAAAGAGGGCGAGGCCGATGCCCTTGCCACGCGCCGCGGGATCGACGCCTGTCGGGCCGAAGAAGCCGCGGGCCGTCGTGTCATAGCAGGCAAAGCCGAGCAGTTTACCGTTCTCGACGGCGATCAGACAGGCAACGGGCTGATGGGAAAAGGCGACGGTGACTTCACTTGCCCAGTTTTCGCTGAAGTGCTCGTGCACCCAGCCGGCCACGACGTGAAGTTCCGGCGGCAGAGCCGGACGGATTGTGATGCCGATGGAGCCGGCTTCTTCTTTCAGTTCCGCGAGCTTCGTGGAATATAAGCTCACAAGCAGGTCCGACACCCGAATTCCTCCAGATATTCCGCTATTACGGAATGTATACCCTTTTAATGACATAGCTTTGGATATATGGGCAGCCATGTCAACAGGCTTTTTACGAGGCAGGTACGGTTCAACTGAGGGTAGGTAAAACAAAACGGCCCGGTTTGACCGGGCCGTTGGGCAATCTTCAAATTGTGATCCGGCTCAGATCCCGGCGTCTTTCCACAGGGCGTGGAAATGATGGACAGGTCCATGGCCGGAGCCGACCGCCAATTCGCCTGCGGCAGCGACCGCTTGCGCAAGATAGGTTTTCGCGGTCGCGACGGCCACTTGCGGCAACGCGCCCTTTGCGAGCTCGGCGGCAAGCGCGCTGGAAAGGGTGCAGCCCGTGCCATGTGTGTTTTTGGTCGGTACGCGTTTCGCCTCGAACCAGTGCAGGCCAGAGGCGGTCGACAGGACGTCGGGGCTTTCGTCGCTGTCGAGATGGCCGCCCTTGACCAGCACCGCGGTGGGGCCGAGCGCACGCAGGCGCTCAGCCTGTGACGCCATCTGCTCGCGGCTTTCAGCAACTTCTTCGTGCAGCAGCGCGGCCGCCTCCGGCAGATTGGGGGTGAGCAGCGTGGCGAGCGGCAGCAGGTGCCGCGTCAGCGCATCGACGGCCTGCGGGTCGAGGAGCGCTGCTCCACCCTTGGCGATCATGACCGGATCGACGACGATGGGGATGCCGCGATGAGGCGTCAGCGCCTCGGCAACCGCTTCGGCAATGCCGGCATTGGCAATCATGCCGATCTTGACCGCGTCGACGCGCACATCGGCAAAGACCGCCTTGATCTGCTGGGCGACGAAGTGCGGCGGCACAAGATGCACGCCGGTCACCCCTTGGGTGTTCTGCGCCGTCAATGCTGTCAGCGCAGCCATGCCATAGACGCCGTGGGCCGAGAAAGCCTTCAGATCGGCCTGAATGCCGGCGCCGCCGGAGGGATCAGAGCCGGCGATGGATAAGACGTTGCGGATCATCGGCGAATCTTTCGGATTTCCTCGGCGATGCGAATTGTCGCGGCCCGCGGATCCAGCGTACCGCAGATTGCCGAGACGACAGCGAGCCCATCGGCACCTGCCGCGAAGACGGAAGCGACATGCTCGCTCTTCAACCCGCCGATCGCAACCGTCGGAACGGGCGCAGCCTCGATCAGCTTCGCCAGCCCGTCAAAGCCGATCGGCTGCTTATGATCGGTCTTGGTTGGAGTGGCAAAGACCGGTCCGATGCCGGCATAGTCGACAATAGCGGGGTCGATGGCTGCTGCCAGCGCTCCGGTCTCGACCGACAGGCCGAGGATCATGTCCGGGCCGATCATCGCACGGGCGGCGGCGGGTCCCATATCGTCCTGGCCGATATGCAGCCCATCGGCGCCGATCGCAACGGCCGCCTCCACGTCGTCGTTGACAATAAGCGAGGCGCCGGTGCCCTTCAGGATCTCCTTCAGCGCCAGGCCGGTATCGATCATTCTTGCCGTTCCGCCATGCTTGTCGCGAAGCTGCACCATGGTCGCGCCGCCTGCGACGGCAAGCCGCGCCGTCTCGACCATGCCGATTCCGGCGCAGAGATCGGGGTCAAGAACGAGGTAGAGGGAAAGATCGAAGCGTTTCATGCGGCGCTGATCCTGACCTTTACATCGAGTGTCGCGCCATCGAGCGCGGCAAGCGCATCGAGAAAACGCCAGGAGAAGGAACCGGGACCATCCGCACTTTTCGCTGCCTCCTCGCCGGCAACAGCGAACGTAGCAAGTGCAGCAACAGCGGCTGCGAAAGGGTCTGCGGGAATGGTGGCGGCGAAGGCACCCGTCAGGCAGGTCAGCGAGCAGCCAAGCGCAGTCACCTGCGGCATCAGCGGCGAGCCACCTTCGATGCGCAGCGCCTGCGCGCCGTCAGTCACGAAATCCACGACGCCGGTGACGGCGACGACCGCGCCATGCCGTTCGGCAAGCAGCCGCGCGGATGCCTCGGCCTGCTCAACCGGGTCACGGCTGTCGACGCCCTGGCCACGGCTCTCGCCGCCGGCAAGCGCGATGATTTCGGAAGCATTGCCGCGGATGATCGTCGGGCGAAGCGCCAGGAGATCGGCAGTGGCCTTGTGCCGGAAGGATGTTGCATAATGAGCGACCGGATCGAGGACCCAGGGCTTGCCGCCGGCATTGGCGGCGGCTGCCGCGGCATGCATGCCGTCGATCCATTGGGGGGAGAGCGTGCCGATATTGACGGTCAAAGCGCCGGCGATCGCAGCGAACTCTCCCGCTTCCTCGGCGGCGTGAACCATGGCGGGCGATGCCCCGGCCGCGAGCACCACATTGGCGGCGATGTTCATGGCTACATAATTGGTGATGCACTGTACGAGCGGCGGTTTCGCGCGCATCGCCGTCAACAGTGCTCCGGGTGTCTTGTTCTCCATAGTACCCCTTTCAGGCGGGGCAGGCGCGGGAACGATCGTGCGATGAAGCAGGCTTCGACCCGAGCGACTCCCTCCGCCGGCATTATCCGGTTCAGGTTCGAAGGGTGCTTCTCAGCCCATTCCCACAAACGGGCGCCCCTGTCTCTCAACGGCACTCTTTCTTGCAGAGAATGGCGCCGATGTCACTGGCAAAATGACGGTCTTGCGAACGAGGATCCGCGCCTGGCAGCGCCACGCCTGCTGGAGACGCTGTCATCAGTCAAGTTGATGTCTGCCTGCAGCCGGGTGCGGGAGCTTGCCAATCTCTTCGGCGGTCCCCTTAGAGACGCCGCCGTCTGAAGTCTGGCAAGCTCCGATACATCAACGCAGCGGAGCCGGAAGCAGGTTACTGGTGAAATCCTGGTACGAAACGGGCCGCAGGAACCTGTAGATGGCGAGCGTCCCGACAGAGGTCGATCTGCCGTCCGCCGTTGCCGGGTAGGGGCCGCCATGCACCATGGCAGGCGATACTTCCACGCCGGTTCCGAATCCGTTCACGAGCAGGCGTCCGGCCAGCATTTCCAGCTTGGGAACAAGGCGCTTTGCGTCCGGCTCGTCTTCGCTCGCAATGTGCAGGGCAACGGTCAACTGACCTTCGAGACCGTCGAGGACGCGCTCGAGTTCGGCGAGATCACGGCAGCGAACGATGAGGCCGGCTGCACCGAAGACCTCATCCTGAAGCTCGTGATGCGCAAGGAATGCCGAAGCCGTCGTCTCGAAGAGAGCGGCCACGCCTTCGAATTCGCTGCCCGGCTTGCCATTGGCAACGAGACGGACTTCGGGATGCTTTTCCAGCCGTGCGACGCCATCACAGAACGCCTTGGCGATGGAGCCCGTGAGCATCGTCTGGGCGCCGACATCAGGCAGAAGCTCCCGTGTCTTGGCAATGAAAGTGTCCAGACCTTCGCTGTCGACGGCGAGAATGAGGCCGGGATTAGTGCAGAATTGTCCGGCACCCAGGACCAGCGAGCCCACGAAGGCCGTTGCAATCTCCGCTGCGCGGCTTTTCAGGGCATTCGGGAAGAAGATAACCGGATTGATGCTGCTCATTTCCGCATAGACCGGGATCGGCTGCTTACGCTCGGAAGAAATCTTCATCAGCGCAGTGCCGCCACGGCGCGATCCTGTGAAGCCGACTGCCCGGATTCTGGCATCGGCGACGAGCTTCTGCCCGACCTCGAAGCCGGTATCGAAAAGAAGTGCGAAGGTACCGGCATGCAGGCCGGCCTTGGCGACGGCGCGCTGTACGGCGCGGCCGACCAGTTCCGACGTGCCCGGATGAGCGGAGTGGGCCTTGACGACGACGGGGCATCCTGCCGCGAGCGCAGACGCCGTGTCGCCGCCAGCAACCGAGAAGGCGAGTGGAAAGTTCGATGCGCCGAAAACGGCGACGGGGCCGAGGGGAATGTTGCGCAGGCGAAGATCGGGCTTTGGAACCGGCTTGCGGGAGGGATCCGCGCCATCGAAACGAAGCTCCTGGAACCGGCCGTCGCGAACCTCCTTCGCAAACAGCCGAAGCTGTCCCATCGTGCGAGCACGCTCGCCTTCGAGACGTCCGCGCGGAAGTCCGGTTTCCGCCATTGCCCGCACGATCAGCTCGTCACCGATAGCCTCGATCTCACTGGCAATCGTTTCAAGAAAGGCAGCACGCGTTTCCAGATCAGTTTCCCGGTAGGAGGCGAACGCTTCCCATGCAAGCCTGGTCGCCTCTTCGACGTCTTCGGCGGAGGCGCCACCGAAAGAGACGGGCAGAGCCGTCCCTGTGGCTGCCTCGACGCCGTAGAGCTCGCCACGCGTGCCGCGCTTTTCCGATCCCGCGACGAGCAGGCTTCCATTGATAGTCATGACGGATTTCCTTTCAAACAGACTCGAGCGAAGTATATAGGCGTTCGTTTTCTCATTTTCACGACATCTTTCCCAGAAGTCGCACCCAAGACGGACATCTCCGGCAGAGACTTGATCGCGACACCGAGCGGGTCGGACGAAAGCACGCGCAAAAGCAATTTCATGTCGAAATGCCGCCCCTTTTTTACGCTCATTCTCGGGCGGGATTAAATATCGAGGGGGCCACATGAAATACGCATCCGCTGTCTGTGCGGCGTTTACCGCAATACTGCTCTCCACAACCGCATCGGCGCAAAGCGGGACGATCAAGTCGATCCGCTTGTCCTCCGGCGGCGTCGCCGAATATGTGCGCAGTCTTAATGTCGGGGACGACGGCAACGCCGTCGTTGAGGTGCCGACAGACCAGATGGATGACTTCCTGAAGACCCTCGTCGTATCGGGACCGGCGTCCGTGAAAGGGCTTTCGACCACCGGGCCGGGCATGATCGGCGAAACATTCAAGGCGTTGCCGATCAAGCCACAGGATCTGGATTCCGCCGCCGGCGTGCTGAGGGCCCTGAGAGGCGCTCCGGTCTCTGCGAACGGGGTGAAGGGACGAATCGTCGGAGTGGAGCCGCCGACCGAAAAGCAGAGGGCGCGGCTGATCGTGCTGCTCGATAGCGGCGCCTTCGACGTTGCCGAGATCGGCGGCGCCATGACCTATAAACTCGACGATCCCAAGGACGCCGAGATGGTGAGCCGGGCTGCGGAACTGCTGTCGAGCGATGGGGTGCAGGGCACGCGCACTGTCACCATCGCGCTCGATGGCAAGGCGTCTGCAGCAGTGGACATTTCCTATGTCGTCGCAGCCCCGCTCTGGAAGCCGTCCTACAGGATCATTGTCGATGCCAAAGGCAAAGCGAGGCTGCAGGCATGGGCCGTGCTGGAGAATGCCTCCGGCGAAGACTGGCAAGGGGTTTCCGTATCCCTGACGTCAGGCAGGCCGGTGACACTGCGCCAGAGACTATACGCAAGAATATGGCCGCAGCGCGTGGAGGTGCCGGCCGCATATCTTGACGTAGCAGGCCTTGACGTAGCAAGCGCCAAACGCGGCATGGTTGGTGGGGCGTTGCTGAACAAGGAGACTGCTGAGGCTCCGGCTCCCGTTATGGCCGCTCCGGCCACCACTGTTATTGCCGCTGCCGACGAGGGCGACGTGGTCGCAAACTTCGATCTTCCAGGCACCTACAACCTGAAGAACGGAGAAACGATTTCCGTGCCGATCCTCGATCATGAGATCGGGGCGGAGTTCGTCGCCCTCTACCGTGATGGCGCGCAACATCCGGATGCGGCGCTGGTGCTGACGAATGACACGGCTACGTCGCTGCCGCCGGCGGTCGCGGCGGTCTATGACGAAAAGGGGCGCTATGTCGGTGACGCACGCATCGGCAACATGAAGCCGGGCGGAGTGGAAACGGCGACGTTTGCTGCCGATCAGAAGATCGACCAGGAAATGGCAACCACGACCTCAAGCGCCTTCCGAACGATTGTGGTCAAGGACGGCTATCTCGACGCGACGCTCGAACGTCGCATGCGAAAGACCTTCACCGCCTGGGGCGCCGATGCCGACAGAAAGTTCGTCGCGGAAGATGCCGCTATGGCAGGGTGGGAACTTGTCCCGTCCGAGGGCGTGGAGGAAACGCCGCAAGGTGCGCGGGCGACCGTTGTCGTGCCCGCGGGAAAGAAGGTTTCGACCACTATCGAATGGCGCATGGTCGAAAACGAAACCCAGGCGATCGCCGATATCGATGATACCGTGATCCTGCAGTGGCTCGATGAAAGCCCCTCACCTGATATCGCTAAGAAGCTTCAAGGGCTCGTGACGGCGAGAACGGCGCAGAAGGAGGCGGAGAGAGACCTGTCGACGGTGATGCAGGCCATAGAGGACGCAACCTCGGAATCCTCACGGATTTCAGGCATGCTTGCCTCTGTAGGGGATACGCCGCTCAAGCAGCAGTTCCTTCAGGACCTGACGGAGCAGGAGAAATCGATCAAGACGCTACGCGCACAGAGGGACGAGGCGCGCGTTCGACTCGAGGAGCTTCGCAAGGAGCTCGGGGAAGCGATAGCCCGCCTTTAGGCGGCTTGCGAGCCGGGCGGAGAAAACCGCGCCTTGACCAGTTCGTGGTCCGAGATCGCAGCACCATCGGCATCGACGGCTGGAACGGTCACCGCTTCGCCTGCGGCAAGGCTGCGAGCAAACAGCCAGTCGAGGCGGGTAAAAGGCGGCTGCGGGATGCCGTCCGGTCCGCTGCGTCGGGTAGGCGCGAAATCGTTCGCCGTCTCCCAGCGATAGCCGGCCTCGGCGAACAGGCCGAACAGCGGCTCATGCGCTCCCGGTTCGCGCGATCCACTGGGAAGGATATTGGTGTTGAAATCGCCGCCGATCACGACGGGCAGATCGCCAGCGAGCCTATCGATGGTCTCAATCAGCCGCTTCGTCTGCCTGGCGCGGTCCTCGACATCGGTCTTGCTTTCCAGATGGACGCTGACAGCAAGGATCGGTCCGAATACGGTTTCGATCTTCGCGGCAATCGCCATACGTCCACCGATGCGGCCCTGACCGTCTTTCGCATCCGTCCACCATGTGCCTCCGTCATCGAGGCGGATCAATGCAGTATCCTGCAATGGCAGGCGGGAAAGCAGCGCATTGCCGTGGAAGCCGATCGAATTCGTCTGGCCCTTGTGCCGTTCGCGCTCGCGGGAATTTCCAAGGCCAAGTTCTACGAATTCGACGCCGAAGACATAGGACATGCCGAGATCACGGGCGAGATCGGCAACCGTGTGGCGATTACCTGCGCGCGCCGTACCGAGATCGGCCTCGCTTAGAAGCAGGATATCGGCGCCGCTCTGGCGCACGAGCGCGAGAGATGGCGCCTGATATTTCAGGCGCTCGGCATTCCATGCGGCAATGACAAGGCCGTTCCCGACTCCTGTGCCGCTATCGACGTTCACAACTTCGATCGTTGAAAGCGCCGGAAGGGCTGCCGCCAGCCTGTCATGCTCAGCCTGCGTCATTTCGGCGGACCGCGCATCTTGAAAAAAAGCGGCCGAAGGTGCGGCAAGCGTCTCCACGGCGACCGCAACGAGGTTGCGGTCGCCGGTGGCGAGATCGGAAAAGCGGGTCATTGCCGTCAGGCTCAGGCGTCGACGGTCTTGGCGCCAGTGCGAGCCGGGGCGACGAGACCTGCGCCGGTGTCGGCCGAATAGAGATGGATCGAATCCTGATCGATGGCGATGCCGATCCGGTCGCCGGTCTTCAGCGAGACCGAACCGGTCATGGCGACGGCAAAGGGCAGGCCATCGAAATCGGCATGCACGACGCGGCTTGCGCCCAGTTCTTCGATGAAGTCGGCGGTCGCAACGAGGGCACCCGGTGCATCCGGAGAGACGAGGCGGGCGGCTTCGGCGCGCACGCCGAGAACGACGCGCTGTCCGGCGAGCTGCTTGCCGCGTTCTGCCGGAAGGGCGACGGTGCGGCCCTCGTCATAGATGAAGACGCCGTTGTCATTGACGCGGCCCTCGAGGAGGTTCATCGCCGGCGTACCGACGAAGCCGGCGACGAAGCGGGTTTTCGGATAGTGATAGACCTCTTCCGGCGTGCCGACCTGTTCAACATTGCCGGCATTCATGACGATGATGCGGTCGGCAAGCGTCATGGCCTCGTTCTGGTCATGCGTGACGAAGATCGAGGTGGCGCCGAGGCGGCGATGCAGACGGCGGATTTCCGCCCGCATGGCGATACGCAGCTTGGCGTCGAGGTTCGACAGCGGCTCGTCGAAGAGGAAGACCTTCGGCTCGCGGATCATGGCGCGGCCCATGGCCACACGCTGGCGCTGGCCGCCCGAAAGGGCTGCCGGACGGCGCTCCAGGAAGGGCTCGAGGCTGAGCGCCTTGGCGACATCGGCGATGCGACGGTCACGTTCGGCCTTCGGCACGCCGGCGACCTTGAGCGCATAGCCGATATTCTCGGCGACGCTCATATGCGGATAGAGCGCGTAGTTCTGGAAGACCATGGCGCAGCCGCGTTCACGCGGCTCGAGCTGGTTGACCACGCGGCCGTCGATCGCAATTTCGCCGCCGGTGATTTCTTCCAGGCCGGCGACCATGCGCAACAGCGTGGACTTGCCGCAGCCGGACGGACCGAGGATGACGATGAATTCGCCTGACTGGATTTCGAGATCGACGCCATGAACGACGGCGTTCTTGCCATAGCTCTTTTTTACGCCACGGATGGAGATCGGTGCCAAGGGTCTGTTCCTTTCACTTCTCGGTGGAGATAAGGCCGCGCACGAACCAACGCTGCATCAGGATGACGAGGATCAGTGGCGGCGACATGATGATCAATGTTCCGGCCATCGCGACGTTCCAGTCGGGCAGGCCGAATTCGGAGGGGATGAGTGTCTTGAGCTGAGTGACGGCGATGCCGAACTTCGGGTCGGTCGTGATCAGCAGCGGCCAGAGGTACTGGTTCCAGGCCCAGACGAACATGATGGTGAAAAGCGCGATCATGTTCGGGCGAGACAGCGGCAAAAGCACGTCCCAGAAAAAGCGGATCGCACCCGAGCCGTCCATCTTCGATGCTTCGGCGAGTTCGTCCGGAACGGTCAGATAGAACTGGCGATAGAGGAAAGTGCCTGTCGCGGTGGCGACCATCGGCAACACGAGACCCGGATAGGAGTTCAGGAGACCCCATTCAAGCTTGATTTGGATGCCGGTGACCTGTGCGATCAGCCAGGTAATGCCGGTGACGTCGAGGATCGCCTGGAAGGGCTGAAGTGCGTTGGCGGCGATTGAATAGGTCGGCACGATGCGCACTTCCAGCGGCAACATCAGCGTGATGAAGATGATCCAGAAGATCAGATAGCGGCCACGGAAGCGGAAATAGACGATCGAGAAGGCGGCCATGGCCGAGAGGATGACCTTGCCGGCGCCGACCGTGGCAGCGAAGATGACGCTGTGAAACAGCTTGTTGCCGAGATCGGCGCGAACCCAGGCAGTCTGCACGTTCTCCCAGAAATGGCTGCTCGGGACCAGCGGCAGCGGCACGCGGTTGACTGTCTCGAGATCAAGCGTCGATGCGACGATCACGATCAGGAAAGGCAGGAGTGCGATCATCAGGCCGAGTGCGAGCAGGGTGTAGCAGACGAAATTGAATATTGGCGTGCGTTCGATCATGTTTGCGACCTCACTTGTAGTGCACGCGCCGCTCGATGAAGCGGAACTGGAAAATGGTGAGCAGGATGACGAGCCCCATCAGGATCATGGATTGCGCTGCAGCGCCGGAATAATCGAGGCCCCTGAAGCCGTCGAAATAGATCTTGTAGACCATGAGATCCGTGGCGCGCGCCGGACCGCCCTGGGTCATGACGTCGACGATACCGAAGGAATCCTGGAAGCTTTCGGTGATATTAATGACGAGCAGGAAGAACAGCGTCGGTGTAAGCAGCGGCAGCTGGATATCCAGCATGCGGCGCAGCGGCCCCGAGCCGTCCATGGCGGCCGCCTCGATCAGCGAGCGTGGAATGCCCTGCAACGCCGACAGGAAGAAAATAAAGTTGTAGCCGATATATTTCCAGGAAAAGGCGATGACGACGGCGATCATGGCATCCTTGCCGTCGAGCGCCGGGTTCCAGAGGCCGGGCCAGACTTGGTTGATGACCGACAGAAGACCAGCTTCCGGCGCCAGGATGAAGCGGAAGGCAAGGCCGAGAGCGGGAGCGGCAATCGCATAGGGCCAGATGAAGACCGACCGGTAGATTTTATGGCCGCGCAGTTCACGATCCGTCAGAAGCGCCAGGATGAGCGCCAGCCCCATGGCGATAACAGTCGAACTGAAGCCGAAGATCATGCTGCGGGTGACGGAGTCCCAATAGACCGGGTCGCTTAGCAGCAGTTTGAAATTGTCGAAACCGACCCAGGCATTGCCCCCGCCCCATGGCTGCTCGAGCGTGAACGCCCAATACAGCGCCTGCGCGCTCGGCCAGTAGAAAAAGACGAAGATCAGCAGCAGCATCGGAAATGCAAAGAGAAGGCCGATCGTCGTCGAGGAGAAAGTGACGCGCTTTTCCATGAGTGGTCGTTTTCGTCCTGGTTTGGTTCTGGCGCGGGCGGGCGATGTCGCTGCCGCAGCCGGTAGGAAATTTATAAAGACGCACCCGGCGCGCCAAGAGCGGGCCGGGTGCGGCTCATATCAGTCGATTAGGGGAGCTGAACGCCCTTGTAGGTCTGCTGGAAGCGACGCAGGAGCTGGTTGCCGCGATCGGCAGCAGAGTCGAGCGAAGCCTGGACATCGGCATTGTTGACGAAGATTGCCTGCAGGCCGTTAGCGATTTCGGTGCGGACCTGGAGCAGGCCACCGAGACGGATGCCCTTGGCAGAGGTGTCGCCGGCCGGGGAAGCGGTCAGGCTCTGAATGGCGAGTTCGCGACCGGCATAGGGAGCCTTGTCGTAGAAGCCCTGCTTCTTCAGGTATTCGAAGCCGGAGTTACGAACCGGGATGTAGCCGGTAACGGTTGACCAGGTGAGGGCTTCTTCCGGCTTTGCGATGAAGTTGAAGAAGGCAGCAGCAGCCTTGTATTCGGCGTCCGAATGACCCTTCAGAACCCAGAGCGAAGCGCCGCCGACGTAGGAGCTGTGACGGGTTGCGTCGCCATAGGTCGGGAGCATCGAAACGCCCCAGTTCATGCCCTGCTTGGCGGTGCGGCCGACGTTGCCATGGTCGCCAACCGAGGTCAGGATGACCTGGCAATCGCCAGCAGCGAAGGCCTCAACGAAGGTCTGGCCGACAGCCTTGTTCTTGATGACGGCGAGCTTGTTGTCGTACCAGGACTTCAGGTCCTTGACGTAGCTGACGAGCATCGGGTTCTTGTTGAACACCAGTTCGGCGTCGAGGCCTTCAAAGCCGTTCTTCTTCGTAGCGATCGCTTCGCCGTTGACGGCTTCGAACTGCTCGATGTACTGCCAGACTTCGTTGTTGGAGATGTCGAAGCCGAGCGGGCAAGCATAGCCTGCGTCCTTGAGGGCCTTGAAGTCTTCGCCCGCTTCCTTCCAGGTCGCCGGAGCATGGTCCTTGCCGATCTTGGCGAAGGCGTCCTTGTTCCAATAGAGCAGAGCCGTCGAGGAGTTGAAGGGGAAGGAGTACATCTCGCCCTTCGACGTTGCGTAGTAGCCGGCGATACCGGAGAAATAGTCCTTCCAGTCAACATTGTAGCCCATGTCGCTCATGAGCTTGTTGGCCGGGTAGTAGGCGCCCGAAAGCATGATGTCGAGCGTGCCTGCATCCGAAACCTGAGCGATAGTCGGCTGCTTACCGGCGCGGAAGGCAGCGATCGTATTCTGCAGCGAGGCGTCGTAGGAGCCCTGGCTGGTGCAGACGACTTCGTAGTCGCCCTGGGACTGGTTGAAACGGTCGCACTGTTCCTGAACGCGCTTTGCGATGTCGCCCGAGTTACCGAACCAGAAATCAATCTTGGTCTTTTCGGCGGCGGCGGCAGGACCAGCAGCAAGGAAGGCTGTAGCGAGAAGGGCGCCTACGGCGCCGAGAAGCTTGGCTTGCATGAGAACCCTCGAAAAATAGGACGCGCCCCCTCTTGAGCGCACGCCCTATTAACTGGTTCAATTTGCGGTAACCAATGAAGTTTCTATGACATGAATAGAGTAGAAAGTTTCTGTCACAAAATATTCATGTCCAAATTTTGTGAACTTTTCATCGAACATCGATGCCTTGAGTTCCCGTTGTCCACTGATGTGATCGCCTATATTCTATTTATATATGAAATATAGCTCGAACGATGAAAGCTACCGTGTCTATTCAATTCTATTAATGGCCATTATTATTAGGTCGATTTCAAAAATCTCTCGAATGCTCGACCAGAAACAACCTGCTGTAAGGAGAATTCGACCTCGGAAATAGCTTTGCACAGCTGTGCGTTGAGCTGCAAAAATACGACATATGGTATTCATTTTGCGACATTTTGATCATTTTGCCTATTTCTTGGGCGATTCCGGTGTCGGTGAACTGCGTATCCAAGTTCCTGCGCCTGCCAGTTTCTCGCTGTCGCTCGACTGGGCCAAAGGCCAGTCATCCTTCATGCGCCAGTTTTCCGGCCTCCAGAATGCGTTTTGCCAGTTTCAGATGCGGCAGATCGAGCATGCGCCCGTCGATCTGGATGACGCCGGTATCCGGCGAGGTGGCGAAGGCAGCCACGACTTTTTCTGCCCAGGCGATCTCCGTCGCATCCGGTGTAAAGGCGTGGTTGATCGGTTCGACCTGGCTCGGATGGATCGCCATCATCCCCGAGAAACCATCGCGCCGGGCGCGGGCAGCATAGGCCGCAAGACCGTCAAGATCGCGGAAGTCGGGATAGACGGTCTCGATGGCAGGAACCGCTGCGGCGTGCGCGCCAAACAACACCAGGGAGCGGGCCAGCTCATAGGGGGCGGTATATCGTCCGTCTGCCTCGCGGGCGGTCGCAGCACCGATGGCGGCAGGAAGATCTTCCGCGCCCCAAGTGAGCCCGAAGAGATAAGAGGCGACATCCCTGTAGCTGCCGATCTCGAAGATGGCCGCCGGTGTCTCCGTCGCGATCGGCAGGATGGGAACAGCGGATGACAGGCGGCCTGCGAGCTGGCGCACCGAAGCTGCGCCTTCGGCCTTCGGCAACATGATCGCGAAGGGATTGATATTGCCGAGCGCAACGAGATCGTCTTCACAGGCTGACGTGGTGAGGGGATTGATGCGAATAACAAGCGTCGCATCGGTTGCGCGGCGTGTGACGAAGTCGTGCACGGCGTCTCGCGCCACCGGCTTGTTCTGTGCGGAAACGGAATCTTCCAGATCGAGGATGACGGCATCGGCGCCGGAGGCGAGTGCCTTGTCGAAACGCTCCGGCCGGTCGCCGGGCACGAACAGCAGCGAGCGCAGCCTCATGATGGCTTCACCTGCAGCATGGCCGTGCGCAGGCACTGGCAGACGATCTCGTTTCGCTGATTCAGCGTGACATGCTTGAACGTGACGATCCCGGCATCGGGCCGCGAGTTGGAGCGCCTGAGCTCCGTCACTTCGGTTTCCACACGAAGCGTATCACCGATGAAAACCGGCTTCGGCATCGTCACCTTGTCGTAGCCGAGATTGGCGACCAGCGTGCCAAGTGTCGTGTCGCCGACCGAGAGACCGACGGTAAGCGCGAAGGTGAAGGTGCCGTTGACGACGATGCGGCCGAATTCGGTGCCCGCCGCATAATCTGCATCGAGGTGCAGTGGTTGCGGATTATGGGAGAGCGTCGTGAAGAGCAGGTTGTCGGTTTCCGTGACCGTGCGGCGGATCTGGTGGGCAATCCGGTCGCCGACCGTCCATTCGTCGAAGTAGCGGCCGGCCATCAGTCCTCTCCCTTCACGACACTGACGACGAGCTGGTTTTCCGAGACCCGGGCGCCCACGGCGACTGGCAACTTGCCGACAATGCCGTCAAAGGGTGCGCGCAGCGTATGTTCCATCTTCATCGCCTCAACCGTCAGCAGCCTGTCGCCTTTGACAACGCGATCGCCCTCCGCGATATCAACGGAAATGACGAGGCCCGGCATCGGCGAAAGGATTGCGCCATCGCCGGGGCCCTGATGTGCTTCGACTTCACTGGCGACGGGAAGGCCGATCGGCCAGGCATTGCCGCCGTCAAAGAGGACCACGGTGTCGCCGGACCTGACGGCATTGGTGTCGAGGCCTGGGCGCACATGCCCCCAATAGAGATGGTCGCCGATCCGGACGCGCGTGCGGCTATCGCTTGCTCCTGATATGCGCAGGCCGGCGAGGGCCGACCAGGGATCGGTCCCTTCCTTTGCCAAGGCCGTCGCCGCCCTGTCGATAGTCGTCTCGTCGGGCACCTTCGGCAGCAAGGCCTCACCGTGACGGTCGAGAAAGCCCGTATCGAGTTTTGCCGTGCGGAAATCCGCGTCGGCGGCAACGCGGGCGAGCAGGCCGGCATTGGATTTCACCGGCCAGATTTCGATGCTTTCGCAGGCCCTGGTGAGCCTGGCGAGGGCTGCGTCACGATTTGGGCCGTGAGCGATGATCTTGGCGATCATCGGATCGTAGAAGGCGGTGATCTCGTTGCCTTCGTCGACGCCGCTGTCGACCCGAACATTTTGGGGCAAGCGCAGATGATCCAGGCGACCGATCGAGGGCAGGTAGCCGGCAGCAGGGTTTTCGGCGTAAAGGCGAGCCTCGAAAGCCCAGCCGTTCATGAGGATGTCGTCTTGCCCCTTCGGCAGCGGCTCGCCGGCTGCGACCTCCAATTGCCAGAGTACCAGATCCTCACCGGTGATAGCTTCGGTGACAGGGTGTTCCACCTGCAGCCTCGTGTTCATCTCCATGAACCAAATACGATCCGGGCGCAGACCTTCGGAGGCATCGGCAATGAATTCGATGGTGCCTGCCCCGATATAGTTCACCGCCTTCGCAGCCCTGACCGCCGCCTCGCAGATTGAGGCGCGGGTGGTGGCGTCGAGGCCGGGGGCGGGTGCCTCCTCAATCACCTTCTGGTGCCGGCGCTGCAGCGAGCAGTCGCGTTCGCAGAGGTGGACGCAATTGCCGAAGCGGTCGGCGAAGACCTGCACCTCGATATGGCGCGGATTGGCGATATAGCGCTCGATCAGCACGCGGTCGTCGCCGAAGGACGAGGCCGCCTCGCGGCGGCAGGAGGCGAGCAGTTCGGCAAAGTCTTGCCGCCGATCGACACGGCGCATACCCTTGCCGCCGCCGCCGGCGACGGCTTTGATAAGCACGGGATAGCCCGTCGCATCGGCCTCGGCAGCGAGCCTTTCTTCGCTCTGATCCGCTCCCATATAGCCAGGCGTGACCGGCACGCCGGCGGCCTGCATCAGCTGCTTGGCAGCATCTTTCAGCCCCATGGCACGGATCGCGGCAGGTGGCGCACCAACCCAGACAATGCCGGCATTCTCGACGGCTTCGGCAAATTCGGCATTTTCCGACAGGAAGCCGTAACCGGGATGGATTGCGGCCGCGCTCGTCCTGCGGGCGGCCTCCAGAATACGCTTCTGTGAAAGATAACTTTCGCGAGCAGGTGCCGGGCCGATGGCAAGAGCCTCGTCCGCCTCTGCTACGAAGGGCAGGCCGGCATCGGCCTCTGAATAAACAGCAATGGTGCGGATGCCGAGAGCTTTCGCCGTACGGATGATCCGACGAGCGATTTCACCCCTGTTGGCTATGAGCAAGCTTTCCATCATCGCGCCACCTCACATCCGGAAGACGCCGAATCGCGGCCCTTTGGGGATCGGCGCGTTCAGACAGGCGGAAAAGGCAAGGCCCAGCACATCGCGCGTCTGGCGCGGATCGATGATGCCGTCGTCCCAGAGGCGTGCGGTGGCGTAGTAGGGATTGCCCTCGGCCTCGTAGCCGGCGCGGATCGGCGCCTTGAAAGCTTCTTCATCTTCGACCTGCCAGCTTTCGCCGCGCGCCTCCATCGCATCGCGGCGGATGGTGGCAAGCACGGAGGCCGCCTGCTCGCCGCCCATCACGCTGATGCGGCTGTTCGGCCAGGTGAAGAGAAAACGTGGGCGATAGGCACGGCCGCACATGCCGTAATTGCCGGCGCCGAAACTGCCGCCGATGATGACGGTGACCTTGGGTACGGTGGCAGTCGCAACCGCGGTGACGAGTTTTGCCCCGTCCTTGGCGATACCGCCAGCCTCATAACGGCCGCCGACCATGAAGCCCGATATGTTCTGCAGAAACAGCAGTGGCACGCGGCGCTGGCAGGCGAGCTCGATGAAATGCGCGCCTTTCAACGCGCTTTCAGAAAACAGCACGCCGTTATTGGCGATGATGGCGACCGGCATGCCCCAGATACGGGCAAAGCCGCAGACCAGGGTCGTGCCATAGAGCGGCTTGAATTCATGCAACTCGGAACCATCGACAATGCGGCCGATGACCTCACGAACGTCATAGGGCGAGCGCACATCCTCCGGGATGATACCATCAAGATCTTCCGGATCGAGTTTTGGCGGACGTGGTGCCTGAATGTCGATATCAACTGATTTCACGCTGTTGAGGCTGGCGACGATATCGCGCACGAGAAGCAATGCATGCTCGTCATTTTCGGCGACGTGATCGACGACACCGGAGCGGCGGCCATGGGTCTCAGCGCCGCCGAGCTCTTCGGCCGAAATGATCTCGCCGGTCGCGGCCTTCACCAGAGGCGGGCCGGCAAGGAAGATCGTGCCCTGATTGCGCACAATGACCGTCTCGTCGGACATGGCAGGTACATAGGCGCCGCCTGCCGTGCAGCTTCCCATGACGCAGGCAATCTGCGGAATACCCTCGGCCGACATCTGTGCCTGATTGTAGAAGATCGCCCCGAAATGATCGCGATCAGGAAAGACCTCGGCCTGATGCGGGAGATTGGCGCCGCCGCTGTCGACAAGGTAGACGCACGGCAGCCGGTTCTGCATGGCGATCTCCTGCGCCCGCAGATGTTTCTTCACCGTGACAGGGAAATAGGCACCACCCTTCACCGTCGCATCATTGGCGACGATCATCACCTCGCGGCCGGAAATGCGGCCTATGCCGGTAATGATGCCGGCACCCGGCGCCTCGTCATTATACATGCCGTTCGCCGCCAGCGTACCGATCTCCAGGAAGGGGCTACCGCCATCGAGCAGCAGCTGGATGCGGTCGCGCGGCAGGAGCTTGCCCTTGCCGGTGTGGCGCTCGCGCGCTGCCTGCGAGCCACCTTCACGGGTCTTTGCCGAGCGGCCATAGAGCTCGTCGATCAGTCCTTTGTTATTGATTGTGTTCGCCTTGAAGGTCTCGTTGTCGCGATCGATGTCAGAGGAAATCACCGTCATGATGCGATGAGCTCCCGGCCAATCAGATAGCGGCGAATTTCGTTGGTTCCGGCCCCAATATCGTAAAGCTTGGCATCGCGCAGGAAACGTTCGACCGGCCATTCCTTGGTATATCCGGCGCCACCGAGCGCCTGGATCGCCTCCAGCGACACTTTCACGGCATTCTCGCTGGCAAAGAGGATCGCGGCCGCCGCATCCGAGCGGGTCGTGCGGCCGGCATCGCAGGCACGCGCCACGGAATAGACGTAGGCGCGCGATGAATTCAGCGCGACATACATATCGGCGATCTTGCCCTGCATAAGCTGGAAGTCGCCGATCGCCTTGCCGAACTGCTTGCGCTCCCGCACATAGGGCAGCACCACGTCGAGGCAGGCCTGCATGATGCCAAGCGGACCGGCAGCGAGCACTGCACGCTCATAATCGAGACCGGACATCAGGATCTTCACACCGTCGCCTTGCCGGCCCATCAGCGCTTCTGCCGGCACTTCGCAATCCTGAAAGACCAATTCCGCCGTATCGCTGCCGCGCATGCCGAGCTTGGATAGCTTTTTTGAAACGCTGAAACCGGGCATCCCTTTCTCGATGATGAAAGTCGAAATACCCTTCGGTCCGGCGGCCGGATCGGTCTTTGCGTAGACGATGAGCACATCGGCATGCGGCGCATTGGTGATCCAGAACTTCGTCCCGTTAAGGAGGTAGCGATCACCCTTGCGTTCCGCCTTGAGCCGCATGGAAACGACATCCGAGCCGGAGCCGGCTTCGGACATGGCAAGCGAGCCGACATGTTCGCCGGAAATCAGCTTTGGCAAATAGCGTTGCTTCTGTTCCGCTGTGGCCCAGCGGCGGATCTGGTTGACGCAGAGATTGGAATGGGCGCCGTAGCTCAAGCCCACGGAAGCCGAGGCACGCGAGACTTCCTCCATGGCAACGACATGTTCGAGATAGCCGAGACCGGCACCGCCGAATTCTTCCTCCACGGTGATGCCGTGCAGACCAAGCGCACCCATCTGCGGCCAGAGCTGACGTGGAAACGTATTGCTTTCGTCGATCTCCGTAGCGAGCGGAGCAATCGTATCGGCGGCAAATCGCGCCGTCGCGTCGCGGATCGCGTCCGCGGTTTCGCCGAGCGAAAAATCAAACATGGCATTCCTCCCGCTACAATATGTAGCGCGGGTTGCCGCCGCTTCAAAGCACCCTCGAACGAAGCCTATTCCCACTGCGCCGATTTCGCCTCCTCGCGGCGGAAGGCGTCGGGGCTCTTGCCCATCCATTTCCGGAAGGCGCGAAAGAAGGCGCTGGGTTCGGAATAGCCGAGCTGCACGGCGATTTCGCCGATGGTCTTCGACGTGTTCAATAGCATGTCGATGGCGAGCTCTCGGCGGATATCGTCTTTGATGCCGGCATAGCTCTGGCCCTCGTCATGCAGGCGATGGCGGAGCGTCGAGGATGGCAGGCGCATCTCGGCAGCGAGCGTCTGGAAGCTCGACCAGGCGGCGGGAGAGATCTGCGAGAGACGACGGCGTACTGCAGCAGCGATGCCTGCATCATAGCGATAGCGCACGAGGATATTGGCGGGCGCGCCTCGCAGGAATTGCTTCAATGCCTGTTCGCTGCGCGAAATCGGCAGATCGAGCAAAGTGCTGTCGAAACCGAGCCGGCTAATCGGTTGCGAGAAACGTACCGGCGCACCGAAAAAGAGCCGGTAATCGGCGCCCTGGTTTGGCTCTTCGCATCGGAAATCGACAAGGCGGATCGGGATACGCCGGCCGACAAGCCAGCAGATGATGCCATGCAGGATGATCCAGTAGGTACGATAGGCGAAGGCCGAGCGCGGCTCGCCTGCGTCGCGAAGCTCAATCTGAGCCAGCCCGTCGCGGATAACGAGCGTACCACGCGGATCGTCCAGCACCACGTCGAGGAAACGCAAGGCCCGCCGCAGGGCGTGGCCGAGCGTGGGCGCGTGCAGCACGCAATGGCAGAGCAGGGTAAAGCTGCCGCTACGCATTGGTCGGGCGCCCATGCCGAAGAATTCGTCGTCGAGTTCAGCGGCGATCGCTAGCCACAATGCGCCATAGGCCTCAGCTGAAACCGGTTGATCGATCCGTTGCGGCAGGCCGAGCTTGTTCAGAAGAGACGCCGTCGGCTTCCCAAGGCGGCGCAGGCTATCGAGCGCTTCCTCGACGAAGCCCGGTGCGATCATGCGTCGCTCGATTTCGGCCATCGCTGTTTCACTCCAGTAAACTAATATGGCAAAAATGGCCGAAATAATGGGGCAATTCTGTCATCGCTTGCAATAGGGTGAGGGAATAGAATCCTTGTTCAGGCGGACTCTGGAGGAGATGTCTGCCGGGCAGGGAGGAGCGATCCGTGCAAATCCGCGGCGCAAGTTTCATCGTTACAGGTGGCGGCTCAGGGCTCGGGGCGGCAACGGCACGCATGCTCGTCGAAGCCGGCGGGCGCGTGACGATCGCCGATCTCAATCTCGATGCAGGCGAGGCGATCGCTCGCGAACTGGGACAGGATGCGCGCTTCATCAGGGCCGACGTGACCGATGAAGAGGACGGTGCGGCGGTGATTGCTGCGGCCGTGAATGCTTTCGGCCCGCTTCGCGGGCTTATCAACTGCGCCGGCGTAGCGCCGGCCGAAAAGGTCGTCGGCCGCGAGGGACCGCACCGGCTGGAGAGCTTTGCCCGCACGATCGGCATCAATCTCATTGGCACTTTCAACATGATCCGGCTTGCCGCCGCTGCTATCCAGGCTGTGCAACCGGATGCGGAGGGCGAGCGGGGCGTGATCGTCAATACGGCCTCGGCCGCCGCCTTCGACGGGCAGATCGGTCAGGCAGCCTACGCCGCCTCCAAGGGCGGTGTCGCGGCGATGACGCTGCCGATCGCCCGCGAGCTCGCGCGTCACGGCATCCGCACCGTGTCGATCGCGCCTGGCATTTTCGAAACGCCGATGATGGCCGGCATGCCGGCGGAAGTGCGGGAAGCACTTGGCAAGAGTGTGCCTTTCCCGCCGCGTCTTGGGCATCCGGCGGAATTTGCCGCGCTGGTACGTCATATCCTGGAAAACAGCATGCTGAACGGCGAGGTCATCCGCCTCGACGGCGCATTGCGTATGGGCGCGCGCTAAGCGCCTAGCCCGAAGGAGGAAACATGGCTCTGCAGGATCCCATCGTCATCGTAGGCGCAGCCCGCACGCCGATCGGCAGTTTTCAGGGTGAACTCAAGGATGCCGCGGCGCCGGAGCTCGGCGCAACCGCAATCCGTGCGGCCCTGCAGCGCAGTGGCGTCGAGGCGGATGCAATCGAGGAGGTCGTTTTCGGTTGCGTACTGCCGGCCGGTCAGGGTCAGGCGCCAGCCCGCCAGGCGGCGATCCATGCCGGGCTGCCCTTTGCGACAGGGGCGAGCACCGTCAACAAGATGTGCGGCTCCGGCATGAAGGCGGTCATGATGGCCCATGACCTCATTGCGGTGGGAAGCGCTTCGGTGGCGGTCGCGGGCGGCATGGAAAGCATGACCAATGCGCCCTATCTCCTTGATCGTGCCCGTGCGGGTTACAGGCTCGGTCATGGGCGGGTCGTGGACCATATGTTCCTCGACGGGCTGGAGGATGCGTATGACAAGGGGCGCTTGATGGGCAGCTTCGCGGAGGATTGCGCCGAAGCCTATCAGTTCACACGCGAGGCGCAGGACGCCTATGCGGTCACGTCGCTGACGCGGGCGCAGAACGCGATTGCCGAAGGTTATTTTGACAGCGAAATCGTGCCCGTGACGGTGAAGTCCGGCAAGGCCGAGCACGTGGCAGACTGTGACGAACAGCCGGGCAAGGCGAGGCCTGACAAGATCCCGACCCTGAAGCCGGCCTTTCGTGACGGCGGCACGGTGACGGCCGCCAATTCCAGTTCGATTTCCGATGGTGCGGCAGCGCTCGTTCTGATGCGCCGCTCGGAGGCGGATCGCCGCGGCCTGAGACCGCTTGCCACCATCCTCGGCCATGCCACGCATTCGCAGGCCCCCAATCTCTTCGCCACCGCGCCGATCGGTGCTTTGCAAAAGCTTTCGGATCGCACCGGCCTGCCGCTCTCCGAGGTCGATCTCTTCGAAATCAACGAGGCCTTTGCCGTCGTTGCCATGGCGGCGATGCGCGACCTCGACCTGCCGCATGACAAGGTCAATGTACATGGTGGCGCTTGCGCGCTTGGCCATCCGATCGGTGCGTCCGGAGCCCGTATTCTGGTGACGCTTCTGTCGGCGCTGGAGCGTTACGACCTGAAGCGCGGCATGGCCGCACTTTGCATCGGCGGTGGTGAGGCAACCGCCGTCGCCATCGAGCGGCACTAGGGAAGGAGGAGGGCCGATGATCCTTTCCGAACTTCAGCAGCAGATCCGCGATCTCGCTCGCGACTTCGCCCGCGAGCGGCTGGCGCCGGGTGCGGCCAAGCGCGACCGGGAACATCTCTTTCCGCGCGAAGAGTTGAAGGAGATGGGCGAACTCGGTCTGCTTGGCATGCTCGTGCCTGAGACCTATGGCGGATCGGATACCGGCGTCATCGCCTACGCTGCGGCACTGGAAGAGATCGCCGCCGGCGACGGACCCTGCTCGACCATCATGAGTGTGCACAGTTCGGTCGGCTGCGTGCCGATCCTGAAATTCGGCAATGAAGAGCAGCAGCAACGTTTCCTGCCAAAGCTCGCCAGCGGCGAGTGGATCGGCGGCTTTGCGCTGACGGAGCCGCAGGCGGGCTCGGATGCCTCGAACCTGAAAACGCGGGCGCGGCGCAACGGCGACCACTATGTGCTCGACGGCGCCAAGCAGTTCATCACCTCGGGCAAGAACGGACAGGTCATCATTGTCTTTGCCGTCACTGATCCGGATGCCGGCAAAAAGGGCATCACCGCCTTCATCGTGCCGACCGATACGCCTGGTTATGAGGTTATCCGTGTTGAGGAAAAGCTCGGTCTGCATTCTTCCGACACCTGCCAGATCGCCTTCACCAGCATGCGCATTCCGGCTGAGCTTCGGCTCGGCGAGGAGGGTGAGGGCTATCGTATCGCCCTTGCCAATCTCGAGGGTGGGCGGATCGGAATTGCGGCGCAGGCCGTCGGCATGGCGCAGGCGTCCTTCGAGGCGGCGCGCGAGTATGCTCGTGAGCGGACTGCCTTCGGCAAGCCGATCGTCGAACACCAAGCCGTTGCCTTCCGGCTCGCCGACATGGCGACGCGGATCGAGGCGGCGCGCCAGCTCGTCTTCCATGCGGCCTCGCTAAGGGAGGCGGGACAGCCATGCCTGTCGGAGGCTTCGATGGCCAAGCTCTTTGCCTCCGAGATGGCCGAGCGTGTCTGCTCCGATGCGATCCAGATCCATGGCGGCTATGGTTACATAGCCGACTATCCGGTGGAGCGGATCTATCGCGATGTGCGCATCTGCCAGATCTATGAAGGAACAAGCGACGTGCAGCGCATGGTGATTGCCCGCAACCTATAACGATAAGGCCCGGCTTCTGGAGGAGAGGAGCGGGGCCGATAGAGGGAGGAAAAAGACCACATGGTGGAATCTGCTCGTTTGAGCCTGCATGTCCCCGAACCCGCCGTCCGCCCGGGCGGCTATCCCGATTTTTCCAATGTCAAGATTGCCAAGGCCGGGTCAGTGCCGCGGCCGGAGGTCGATGTCGCGTCTGAAGACATCCGCGAGCTTGCCTATTCGATCATCCGCGTGCTGAACCGCGACGGCGAGGCGGTCGGTCCCTGGGCAGGGTCTTTGACGGACGAGGAATTGCTGACCGGGCTTCGAAACATGATGAAGCTGCGCGCTTTCGATGCCCGCATGCTGATGGCGCAGCGGCAGGGCAAGACCTCCTTCTACATGCAGCATCTCGGTGAAGAGGCGGTGAGTTGCGCCTTCCGCAAGGCGCTGCAGAAGGGAGACATGAATTTCCCGACCTATCGCCAGGCAGGCCTCTTGATCGCCGACGACTACCCGATGGTCGAGATGATGAACCAGATCTACTCGAACGAGAGCGACCCGCTGCGCGGGCGTCAGCTCCCCATCATGTATTCCTCCAAGGAGCACGGCTTCTTCACGATCTCGGGCAATCTCGCCACGCAATATGTGCAGGCGGTCGGCTGGGCCATGGCATCGGCGATCAGGAACGACAGCCGCATCGCTGCTGCCTGGATCGGCGACGGCTCGACGGCGGAGTCGGATTTCCACTCGGCGCTGGTCTTTGCCTCCACCTACAAGGCGCCCGTCATTCTCAACATCGTCAACAATCAGTGGGCGATCTCCACCTTCCAGGGCATTGCGCGTGGCGGTTCCGGCACTTTTGCCGCCCGAGGCCTGGGTTTCGGCATTCCGGCGTTGCGCGTCGATGGCAACGACTATCTCGCCGTCCATGCGGTCGCCCGCTGGGCGGCTGAGCGCGCCCGGCGCAATCTCGGCCCGACGCTGATCGAATATGTCACCTATCGCGTCGGCGCCCATTCGACGTCCGACGATCCGAGCGCCTATCGCCCGAAGACGGAATCGGAAGCCTGGCCGCTCGGCGATCCCGTCCTGCGGCTGAAGAAACACCTGATCGTCAGGGGCGTCTGGTCGGAGGAGCGCCATATTCAGGCCGAAGCGGAGATCCTTGATGAGGTGATCGAGGCCCAACGTCAGGCCGAGGGGCACGGCACGCTGCATGACGGCGGTAAGCCCTCGGTGCGCGACATTTTCGAAGGCGTCTACGCCGAGATGCCGCCGCATATCCGCCGCCAGCGGCAGAAGGCGGGGTACTGACATGGCCCGGATGACGATGATCGAGGCCGTACGCAGCGCCATGGACGTCTCGATGGCGCGCGACGACAATGTCGTGGTCTTCGGCGAGGACGTCGGTTACTTCGGCGGCGTCTTCCGCTGCACGCAGGGCCTGCAGGCTAAATACGGCAAGACGCGCTGCTTCGACACGCCGATCAGCGAATCCGGCATTGTCGGTACGGCGATCGGCATGGCGGCCTATGGGCTGAAGCCCTGCGTCGAAATCCAGTTCGCGGATTATATGTATCCGGCTTATGACCAGCTGACGCAGGAGGCGGCGCGTATACGCTACCGCTCAAACGGCGATTTCACCTGCCCGATCGTCGTGCGCATGCCGACCGGCGGCGGCATTTTTGGCGGCCAGACCCACAGCCAGAGCCCGGAAGCGCTCTTCACCCATGTTTGCGGCCTGAAGGTGGTGGTGCCGTCCAACCCCTATGACGCCAAGGGCCTGCTGATTGCCGCTATCGAGGATCCAGATCCTGTCATGTTCCTTGAGCCGAAGCGGCTCTATAACGGACCTTTCGATGGCCATCACGAGCGGCCGGTGACGCCATGGTCGAAGCATGATCTCGGCGAGGTGCCGGAGGGACATTTTACGATCCCGATCGGCAAGGCCGAGGTGCGGCGCGCGGGCTCGGCCGTGACAGTCGTTGCTTACGGCACGATGGTGCATGTGGCGCTCGCCGCCGCGGAAGATGCCGGCATCGATGCGGAGGTGATCGATCTCCGGAGCCTTTTGCCGCTCGACCTCGATACGATCGTCAAATCCGTCACCAAGACCGGGCGCTGCGTCGTCGTGCATGAGGCCACATTGACCTCGGGCTTCGGCGCCGAAATCGTGTCTTTGGTGCAGGAATATTGCTTCTATCAGCTCGAAGCCCCCGTCGTGCGCGTCGCCGGGTGGGACACGCCCTATCCGCATGCGCAGGAATGGGACTATTTTCCCGGACCCGGCCGCGTCGGACGCGCGCTTGCCGAAGTGATGGAGGCCTGAACCATGGGCGAATTCATCATCAAGATGCCCGATGTCGGCGAAGGTGTCGCCGAGGCGGAACTTGTCGAATGGCATGTGAAGACCGGCGATCCTGTGCGCGAGGATATGGTGATCGCCGCCGTCATGACAGACAAGGCGACCGTCGAAATTCCCTCGCCTGTCAGTGGCACCGTGACCTGGCTTGCCGGCGAAGTGGGCGACCGTATCGCGGTGAAGGCGCCGCTCGTTAGGATCGAGACGGCAGCCGCGACCGCAGACGCAGTACCGACAGTCGTTGCTCAGCCAAAAGCGGCCGAGCCGGGTAAGGTTGAAACTCCGAAGCCTGTGCCAAAAGCACCAATGCCGGCAGCCCCGCCGGCCGAAAAGCCGCTCGCGGCTCCGTCGGTCAGGCTCTTCGCCCGAGAAAGCGGCGTGGATCTCCGGCAGGTGCAGGGTACCGGCCCGGCCGGGCGCATCCTGCGCGAGGATGTGGAGCAGTTCCTGAATCAGGGTGCAGCGCCCGCTCCGGCGCGCGCTGGCCTCGCGAAGAAAACGGCGACCGAGGAGGTCAAATTGACCGGGCTTCGCCGCCGTATTGCGGAAAAGATGGTACTTTCCACCTCGCGCATTCCCCACATCACCTATGTGGAAGAGGTGGATATGACTGCCCTCGAAGAGCTGCGCGCCACGATGAATGCCGACCGCAAGGCTGAGCATCCCAAGCTCACGGTTTTGCCCTTCCTCATGCGGGCGCTTGTCAAGGCGATTTCCGATCAGCCCGATGTAAACGCCACCTTCGACGACGACGCCGGCATCATCACGCGCCACAGCGCCGTGCATATTGGCATTGCCACGCAGACGCCGGCGGGCTTGACCGTGCCGGTCGTGCGGCATGCCGAAGCGCGCGGCATCTTCGATTGCGCCGTCGAAATGAGCCGGCTGGCCGAAGCGGCGCGTTCGGGTACCGCGACGCGTGACGAACTGTCAGGCTCGACCATCACCATCAGTTCGCTCGGCGCGCTCGGGGGTATCGTTTCCACGCCCGTCATCAATCACCCGGAAGTGGCGATCATCGGCGTCAACAAGATCGCGACACGGCCGGTCTGGGACGGTGCGCAATTCGTGCCGCGCAAGATGATGAACCTCTCCTCCAGCTTCGATCACCGCATCATCGACGGCTGGGACGCGGCAACATTCGTGCAGCGCATCCGCACGCTGCTCGAAACGCCGGCGCTCATTTTCATCGAAGGCTGAGCCATGAAAGAGATTGTCTGCAAGCTCCTCGTCATCGGTGCTGGCCCCGGCGGTTATGTCTGCGCCATCCGTGCCGGCCAGCTCGGTATCGACACTGTCATCGTCGAGGCCGGCAAGCCTGGCGGCACCTGCCTGACGGTCGGCTGCATTCCCTCCAAGGCGCTGATTCATGCCGCAGAGGAATTCGACGCCACGCAGAAAATGCTGACGGGCAAGAATCCGATGGGCATCCGCGTCGAAGGCGCCTCGATAGATCTGGCAAAAATGATCGGCTGGAAGGACGGTATCGTCGGCCGGCTGACGAGTGGCGTCTCCGGCCTGTTGCAGAAGGCGCGTGTGAAGATCGTCCACGGCCGCGCTCATTTCCGCGATGGCAAGACGGTCGAGGTAGAGACGGAGACCGGCCAGCAGATCATTCGTGCCGAGACTGTCGTCATTGCCACCGGCTCCGATCCCGTGGAGCTCCCAAATTTGCCTTTCGGCGGCCGCGTTATTTCTTCGACAGAGGCGCTGTCGTTGGGCGAATTGCCGAAAAATCTCGTCGTGGTCGGCGGCGGTTATATCGGGCTGGAACTTGGAATAGCTTTTGCGAAGATGGGGTCACAGGTGACGGTGGTCGAGGCGACGCAGCAGGTGCTGCCACAATATGATGCCGATCTCGTGCGGCCCGTCATGCGCAAGATGACCGAGCGCGGCATCCGCGTCTTGACCGGCGCGAAGGCGATCGGCCTTTCCGATTCTGGCGACGGGCTTGTTGTCGAAACGACTGACGGCCGGCAGCAGACGCTTGCTGCAGACCGTATTCTGGTGACCGTCGGCCGCCGTCCGAGAACGGCGGGCTCAGGCCTCGAAGAGCTTGATCTCGACCGCGCCGGTCCTTTTCTCAGGATCGACGATCGCTGCCGCACGTCCATGCGCGGCATTTATGCCATTGGTGATGTTACCGGCGAGCCTATGCTGGCGCATCGGGCCATGGCGCAGGGGGAAATGGTGGCGGAGATCGTTGCCGGAAAGAAACGCGCCTGGGACAAGCGCTGCATTCCGGCGATCTGCTTTACCGATCCGGAAATCGTCAGCGCCGGTCTGTCCCCGTCAGAAGCAAGCGCCCAGGGTTATGATATCAGGACCGGCCAGTTTCCCTTCAGCGCCAATGGGCGGGCGATGACCATGCTCTCGGAGGAGGGATTCGTACGGGTGGTGGCCCGGGCCGACACCAATCTGGTCCTCGGCCTGCAGGCGGTGGGCGCTGGGGTCTCCGAACTCTCGGCCGCCTTCGCGCTTGCCATCGAAATGGGGGCGCGGCTGGAAGATATCGCCGGCACGATCCATGCTCATCCGACGCGCAGCGAGGCGGTCATGGAAGCGGCGCTGAAAGCCCTGGGGAATGCTCTTCACATTTGAGCCGCTCGCCCGGCAAGCCCCTCGCGCGTTCCGCCGGCCGCATCCTCCATATGCGCTGTCCGATCGCAAGGGAAATCTGCAAGGTCGATCGGCTGGTTTGCCGGAAGTCTCACTGAACCAGTTTACTGCCTGCAATTTCGCGACATCCAATCTGCTGATGCAGGCGGGATAAGCCCCGACCTTCAGTGCACCAGGCCTGCCGATGCATCTTCGATTGTTCCCTCGACGGGCAGGTTTATGCCGCTCTCGGCGAGATCCTGCAGCAGCGCTCCAAGCGCGAGATCGAGGCAATAGACGGAGAACTCGGCATTGAGTTCCCGGGCGTTCTGACGGGCGTAGGAAACGAGCCGCGCGAGCGAGGCGATATCGCGCAGTCGTTGATCCTCCTCAGCGGTCCCGAGTTCGATGATGTCTTCCGTTGCCATTCTCACTGAGCTCCCCAGACGTGTTGGAAGGAGTTCTAGCGGATGCGGTCGAGGAAAGCGCGTGACACTGGCGTGACACCAGTTTGGATGGCGTATCGGGAGGCGGCAACTCCGTTGAGCCAGGCCAACGGAGCTAGAAGCCTGCCTTTCGCAGAGCCTCGCGATACTGTTCCTTCTGCCACGCCTCCTTGAAGGGCACGAGCGTCAACCATCTATCGACGTCGAAATCGGGATTGGTTTCGCGTGCCTTGCGCATGTAGAAGCGGGCCTTTTTCACGTCGCCGAGCATCGCCCAGCAGGCGGATGCAAGCCGGTCGGCCGGCGTGCGATCATCCATTCTGCCGATTGCATCCAGCGCTTCCCTATAGCGGAAAAGGGCAAAATTCGCGCCGGCCTCGGTCCAGAGATAATCGGCGGGGCTCAGCGGATTGAGCGAGATCGCCCGCTCGATCTTGGCAAGCCCGTCGGCCGGGCGCGAGGCATGCACCAGTGTATCCGCATAGCTTGCGATGCCATCGGCATAATGGGGGCTCAGTTCCTCGGCGACCTTCAGCGCCACTACGCTTTCATCGAGTTCGTTCAGATAGAGCTTGGCGACGCCGAGCTGGCGGAAGCCGGAAGCCAGCGACGGATCGGCGACGATCGCCCGGTTTGCATAGTCTTCCGAAAGGCGGATCAGCTCTCCGTCGCCGCGAGCCGTCAGCAGCCATTCCATCAGGAAGGTGTGCGCAAGGCCGGCGAGCGCCGGTGAGAAATGCGCGCTGTGCTGGACGGCGTCGCGGAAAGCCTTCCGGGCGCGCCGGATGTCGGGCAGGGAAAGCCGCTTCATGTCCCGGAAGCCCAGGAGATAGCTGTGATAGGCGGCCGGATTGTTTTCGAAAGCTCCGCGCACGCTCTCGTTCTGGCGGATGTGACTGGAGAGCTCCTTGGCAATGCGCCGCGCGATCTCCCGCCGGTCGGTGATCAGGTCGTATTTTTCGAGGCTGAAGCGCTCGGCCCAGATGACCTCGTCATTGGCGGCATAGACGAGCTGAACGAACAGCGACGGAGTGGCGCCACCGGCTGTCAATCGCGTGTCGAGCACGTAGGAGATCGAATGGCGCAGGATCATGCCCGACCGGTCGGCATGGCGGGCGATCCGTGCGGCGGTATGGGGTGCAACGACCGAAACGCTATTCAGGGCGCAAAGGCCGATGGTCACGTCCTCGATCAGCGCCCCCGAAAGTATCGGCGCGAGACCGGCCTCGTTGGCTTCGACAGGCGGCAACAGGGCGAGGCGGGGCAAAGGCGCAGCTTTCAGAATGATACCGCTTTCCATCGCCGGCGCGGCGGCCAAGGCTGGCACCCTGCTGGCATCGAAAATCTTGCGCACTTCCTTCAGGGCCTGCAGATCTAGGCCGATCTCCAGCGAGTGCTGGAGGTCGCGGCTGCGGCTCTCGAAAAGCTGCCTGGCGGTTTCCAGATGCCCTTCGGCCTCATAGGCTTGCAGCAGAATATGGCGGATGTTTTCGTCATCGGGGGCATCGCGGAAGATCCTGAGCGCGGCCTCCTTGATGAGGCCGATATCGGCCCGCGAGTGCGCTTCCGGCAGCGCTCGCTTCAGCGCGTCGACGAGGATTGCCATATGCCGGTTGCGCTCGCTGGATACCCATTCTCGTATGCTGACGCTTTGATCTGCGAGTTCGGCGAGGAAATCCGGTTGCAACAGGGATACGAGCCTTCGCAGCACATCGAGAGGATCGCCCGAGGACAGGATATCAAGTTCGGAGCGGTCAGCGACGAAGGCCTCCCGTCTGATCCGTACACCCGTCGCAGTAAAGACCAGCAACTCCACGCCGAGTTCTGCCTGCCGCGCCTGGACACGCGAGATCATCTTGCGCAGATTCGCCATGACATCGGGATTGCCAGCGCTGTCCCACAGGAAGCGGGCGAGTGTGCCGCGCGAATATTCGCTGTCAGGTCTGTCGAGCAGATAGCAAAGCGTCAACAAACCCTTTTCAGGGAAGGATACAGGCTCTCCCGCCGCGTTCAGCAGCCGCAATGCACCGAATGACTCGAGCCTGAGGGACATGGGACGGTATCGTCCGCTTTTACTCTGTGCGGGATTCCGGCTCGTCCATTCTCAGCGCGTTCAGCGGAATGTCGCTGCTTTCGGCCTGCGCCATCGCCTTGACGAGCGAGATGATCGTCTCGCGAATGCGCCGGTCCTCGATCTTCACGAAGGCCTTGTTGAGGACGAGACCTTCCTTCGACCGCAGAAATTCCGTGACCGGATCGGCGGGGGCGGACAAATCGAGGCCGGCGAGGCTCGGCGCTTCCGAATCGTCCTGCTCGAAAAAGAAGGCCGGCGAGGTGCGCAGCACTTCGGCGATCTTCTGCAGGCGGCTTGCGCCGATGCGGTTGATGCCCTTTTCGTATTTCTGCACTTGCTGGAAGGTAACGCCGATCTGTTCGGCAAGCCGCTCCTGGCTCATGCCGAGAAGCTGCCTGCGCCTGCGCATACGCATGCCGACATAGGTATCAATCGCGTTCGGTGTCTTGACGTTCATGGCCTACCTTCTGTCTCTTTCGCATTTCAGTCCATTGACTTGTAGACGGCATCGCGCCGCTTTTCTACGATTTGTTTTTGATATCATCTGAAGGCCGATCTTGATCGGCTCTGCTTTTTGTCTAATCCGGTTTTGCCACGCATCCTGGAATGCGATGGTCGGGTGTTCTTATGGAGATTAATTTTCATCTAAATCGGTAGAAAATTGGTATTCCATTCCGCGCCTGCCCCATCGCAAACCGCTATCACCTCTCCTGAACAACTCGAATGTCAAATGAGGGAACGCAATGCTTTCGAAATCCTTCGCCGGCCTCCTTGCCGGCGCGATCCTGGCAGCCTTCGTCGGCGCACCGGCACAGGCCGATGCGGTGAAAATCGGCAGCAAGAATTTCACCGAACAGTTCGTCGTCGCCGAGATCTACGCTCAGGCGCTTGAAAAGGCCGGCGTCGAGGTCGAGCGCCATCTCAATCTCGGTGCCACGCTCGTTGCCCATACCGCGCTGACGAACGGCGATATCGATCTCTACCCGGAATATACCGGCACGGCGCTGGCTGCCGTTGTCAAGGGTGATCTGTCGGGCTCTGCCGACAAGATCTATTCCGACGTCAAGGATTACTACGAAAAGAACCTCACGCTGACACTTCTGCAGCCGACGCAGATCAATAACGGCTATGCAATCATCACACTTCCGGAAACCGCCGAGAAGTACAAGCTGAAGACGCTGAGTGACCTTGGCCCGGTCTCCAAGAACTTGACCTTTGGCGCTGAGGGCGGCTTTGGCGAGCGCAAGGATGGCTTGCCGGGGTTGAAGCAGACCTACGGCATCGAGTTCAAGGAATTCAAGATCTTCGCCAAGCTCGGCATCCGCTACAGTGCGCTGACGAGCAAGGATCTCGACGTCTCCTACGGTTTTGCGACCGACTGGCAGATCTCTGACAACAAGCTGGTCGTGCTCGACGACGACAAGCATCTCTTCCCGCCCTATTACCTTGTACCGGTCGTGCGCCAGGATGCGCTCGCCAAGAACCCGAAGATCGCCGAGGTTCTGAACAAGGTGAGCCCTCTTCTCAACAACGAGACCATGCGCGAGCTGAACGCTAAGGTCGATCGCGACAAGGAAGAGCCGGCAGACGTCGCCGCGGAATTCCTGAAGGCCAAGGGCATCTGATCGACAGCGACGCGCAAGTTTCGCTTTCCATGAAGAAAAAATGCGGCGAAGCTTGCAGCTTCGCCGCTTTGTCGTGATCGTGCAGACAGGATTTCTCGCGTTTGAACTGGGCACCCAAGCATATTCCGGAAATCACGCTTGCCGTCTGGCAGCATCTGGTGCTGTCGATTTCATCCGTGCTCATCGGCCTTGCGATCGCGCTCGTGCTCGGCATCGTCTGCGCCCGCCGGCCGAGGCTCTATGCCTTCGCGCTGACGGTGACGAATATCATCTTCGTCATTCCGAGCCTTGCGCTCTTTGCGCTGCTGATCCCCTTCGTCGGCCTCGGTATGAAGCCGGCGCTGATCGGGCTTTCCTCCTATTGCCTACTGATCCTGCTGCGCAACGTCGTTACCGGTATCCGCGGCGTTCCGGTCGATGTGCTCGACGCTGCCAACGGCATGGGTTATGGCCCGTGGCAGCGGCTCTTCCGCATCGAACTGCCGCTCGCCCTGCCGCTGATCGTCTCCGGCGCCCGCATTGCGCTCGTCACAGTCATCGGTATTGCCACGGTCGCTGCCTTTATCGATGGCGGGGGGCTCGGCACGATCATCCTGATCGGCATCGATCAGGAATATGCCGAGAAGATCCTGGTCGGCGGCATTCTGACGGCACTGCTGGCCATCATCTTCGATTTCATTCTCACCCGGGCCGAGCAGGCTCTGGTGCGCTGGCAGTGAGGGTACGCGTATGCTGAGCACTGCCTTTTTCTGGATCGTCGATCACCAGGACGAATTCTTCCGCGCCCTCGGCCGCCATCTCCTGATGTCCGGCGTGTCACTGGCGATCGCACTCGTCATTGCGCTGCCATTGGCGATCCTGATCGTCAATCACGGTCGCTTCGCCTTTGGCGTCATCAACATCGTCAATGGCCTCAGGACCATTCCGAGCCTTGCGATCCTGGCGATCATGCTGCCGCTTCTCGGCATCGGCATCCTGCCGTCGATCGTGGCGCTGACGGTGCTTGCCCTGCCGCCGATCCTGCTCAATGCCTATGTCGGATTGCGCGATGTCGATGCCGATGCGGTGGAGGCGGCGATCGGCATGGGCATGAGCAGAAGCCAGGTCCTGCGCAAGGTCCGTATTCCGCTGGCGGCCCCCGCCATGTTTGCCGGCGCCCGCACGGCGGCCGTCCAGGTACTGGCCGGAGCGACGCTTGCGCCCTTTATCGGCGGCGGCGGGCTCGGCGACTTCATCGCCACGGGCATCGGCATGATGGACATGTCGCGGCTCATCGTCGGCGCCGTGCCGATCGCGATCCTGGCGCTCGCCACCGAATTCATCCTCGGCCGCGCCGAGAAGCATCTGTTTGCAGAAAGAACCGCCGCATGATCCGCATGGAGAACGTCACCAAGCGCTACGGCGAAAGCGTTGCGCCTTCGGTGGACAATCTGACGCTTGATGTGCCCGAGGGCTCGACGGTCGCGCTGATTGGCCCGTCTGGCTGCGGCAAGACGACGACGATGCGCATGATCAATCGGTTGATAGAGCCGACAGAGGGGCGCATCTTCGTCAATGGCGAGGACGTGACAAAAGCCGATCCGGTCAAGCTTCGCCGCCATATCGGTTACGTCATCCAGAATGTCGGTCTCTTTCCGCACATGACGATCGCCGAAAACATCGCGGCCGTGCCGAACCTGCTCGGCTGGGACCAGCCGCGGATCGTAAAGCGCACTGATGAACTTCTCGATCTCGTCGGCCTCGATCCCAAGGAAATGCTGAAGCGCTATCCGCGCCAGCTCTCCGGCGGCCAGCGCCAGCGCATCGGTGTGGCGCGCGCCCTTGCCGCCGATCCCTCGGTGCTGTTGATGGACGAGCCCTTCGGCGCCATCGATCCGATCGCCAGAACCCGGCTGCAGGACGAGTTCAAGCAGATTCTGAAACGCGTGCGCAAGACGGTGGTGCTGGTCACCCACGATCTCGACGAGGCGATCCGCCTCGGCGACCGGATCGCCATCATGCGCGCCGGCAAGATCGTGCAATATGATGCGCCGGATGCGATCCTCTCCCATCCGGCCGACGATTTCGTCGCCAACTTCGTCGGCATAGACCGGGCGATCAAGCGACTCAGCCTGTTTTCGGTCGCCGACGCGATGCGGTCCGATGCCCCCTCGTCACCTGCCGCCAGCGTCGCCGCAAACGCCAATCTACGCGATGCCCTGTCGCTGATGGTTGCCGCCAACAGCGATGTGCTTTCGGTGGTTGATGGCGGTGGCATTGTTACCGGGCAGCTGACGCGCGACGCGATTTTCTCGATCTGAGTGCAGGAGTTTCTGATGCATCTCGGCTTTTCCCTCACGCCTTTCGGCCATCACCCATCTGCTTGGCGCGACGCCGGAAGGCCTGAACATCTCGGTTTTGAAGCGCTGCTTTCCGAGGTTGCGAAAGCGGAAGAGGCGGGTTTCGATTTCGTCCTGCTTTCGGACCGGCTCGGTGCCCGGCCGGTCGATGATCTCTCGCCCATTGCTACGCCCTTCGAGCCGACGACGCTGGTCGCGGCTCTTGCGACGAAGGCGCGCCGGATCGGTTTCCTGGCAGCCGCTGCAACCAGTCAGCACGAGCCCTATAATCTCGCCCGGCGCTTTGCCTCGCTGGATCAGATCAGCAGCGGCCGCACAGGCTGGGTAGCCATCCCCGCATCCGGCCAATTCGAACGCGACCAGGAATATCTCGGCCTTGTGAGCGCGCTTTGGGATAGCTGGGAAGACGATGCCTTCATCTACGACAAAACTGAGGGCCGCTTCTTCGAGCCAGACAAGATGCATGTGCTCAACCACAGGGGCGCGCATTTTACGGTGCGCGGGCCGCTCAACGTCAACCGCTCGCCGCAGGGCAAACCGATCATCGCCCAGCTTATGAGCGGTGAAAGCAAAGCGTTGGCTGCGCAACGTGCTGAAGTCGTCCTGCTTCAAGATCGGACACCGGAAAGTGCAAACGAGACGGCAGCCGACTTCGTGCGCCTGCTCGAAGCCGCTGGCCGCCGACGGCAGGACGTGCGGATACTGGCAAATATAGTGCCAATCATCGCAGAGACGTCTGAAGCGGCGCAGGCGGCAAGCGATGCGCTCCGATTTGGTGAGGCCGACCGGGCGAGCCAACCGCTTTCCGCGTCACGCCTCGTCGGCACGCCGGCTGACATCGCCGATTCCCTGCAGCGACGGTTCGGCCTCGGCCATGTCGACGGTTTCACGATACTACCTCCGACGGTCGCGATCGGGGACCTGTTCTTGACGGAGGTGGTTCCGGAATTGCGCCGCCTCGGATTGATCAAGGCGAATACCGGTAGAACGTTGCGCGATCGTCTTGGTCTTGTCCGTCCGGCTCACCCGACGGCAATGTTGGAGCATGCATCATGAGCGGCGATCGCAAGATGAGACTGGGCGCCTTCCTGATGGCGGGCGGGCATCACATCGCGGCCTGGCGGCATCCGGATGCCCATGCCCCGGCCGGCGTCGATATCGACCATTTCATCGAGCTTGCCCGTATCGCCGAGCGCGGCAAATTCGACATGCTCTTCGTGGAAGACGCCGCCGCCATTCGCGAGCGCAATCCTGATATGGCAAGCCAGGCGGCGCGCTCGACGGCTTTCGAACCGTTGAGCCTGCTTGCCGCCCTTGCCGTCAACACTACGTATATCGGCCTCGTGGCGACCGCATCGACGACCTATAACGAGCCCTACGGCCTTGCCCGCACCTTCGCCTCGCTCGATCAGTTAAGCGGCGGCAGGGCAGGGTGGAACCTTGTCACGTCGGCAAGCGAGCTCGAGGCGGAGAATTTCGCAAGCAGCGGCCTTCGCCCGCATTCCGAGCGCTACGAACGGGCCGAGGAATTTGCCGATGCAGCACTCGCCCTCTGGGACGGCGTGGAGGAGGGGGCCCATCTTCCTGAGGGCGGGGCTCAATTTGTCGATCGCACCAGGCTCCATCCGGTGCATCATCGCGGCAAGCATTTTACAGTCGAGGGTCTGCTCGAAAGCCCACGCTCAGCGCAGGGCCGGCCGATCATGGTGCAGGCCGGTGCCTCCGATGTCGGTAAAGAACTTGCGGCTAGAACGGCCGATGTCGTTTTTGCCGCCTCCCAGACGCTTGCCGAAGCCCAGTCCTACTATGCCGATGTGAAGTCGCGCCTCACCAAATACGGGCGCAAGCCCGACGACATCAAGATCATGCCCGGCATGTCGCCGATTGTTGGCACGACGGAAGCCGAGGCGAAGGCGAAATACCGGGCGCTGCAGGAACTCATCCCCGACGCCGTCGGGGTGGCTCTGCTTGCAAGCTATCTCAGCATCCAGGACCTTTCGGCCTATCCGCTCGATGGGCCGCTGCCTGATATGCCGCAGACCAACCTCATCCAGAGCCGCCAGCAGCTGATCATCGATCTCGGCAAGCGTGAGAACCTTTCGATCCGCGAACTTGCCCGTCATTTTGCCGGCGCACGCGGCCACTGGCAGGTTGCCGGCACGCCGGCGCAGATCGTCGATGCGATGGAAGAACGCTTCAGCGAAGGTGCTGCCGACGGCTTTAACGTCATGGCGCCGCTCTTTCCCTCGGGGCTCGAGGATTTCGTCACCCATGTCGTGCCGGAACTGCGTCGCCGCGGCCTCTTCCGGCAAGACTATGAGGGCCGCACGCTTCGCCAGAACCTCGGCCTCAGTGCGCCCGTCAAAAGATAAAACGAGATGACAATGGATCCGATCTATATCGACTATCTGAATGCCTTCGACATCGAGGCGCTCGACCTGAGCAACGATGAAATCCTGGCGGCGATTGAAACCTCGCTAGCTGCCCAGGGCAGGGGCCAGACCGTGATCGAGCCGCGTGTTCATCTCGAGCCGGATGCGAGCTTTCATGGCCATTTCAACGTGTTGCGCGGTTATGTGGCGCCGCTTGGCCTGGCCGGGGTGAAGGTCGTCGGCGACTATGTCGACAACTACAAGCTCGGCTATCCCTCCGAATTCGGCGTGCTCAACCTCTTCGATCCGCGCACCGGCGTGCCGAAGGCGATCCTTGATGCGACCGTTATCACCGATATGCGCACGGGCGCCGTCACCGCGCTTGGCGCTCGGCATCTCGCCCGCAAGGGTTCGAAGGTACTCGGCCATATCGGCGCGCGCGGCACGGCGTATTGGAACGTCCGCCTGCTCGATCATCTCTTTGATTTCGACGAGATTCGCGTGCATTCGCGCCGTCCGGAAAGCCGTGATACCTTCGGCGCCAGGCTCGAGGCCGACCTCGGCAAGAAGATCACCGTGGTCGACAACTGGCGCGACTGCGTGGAGGGCGCCGATATCGTCGTCGAGGCATCGCGGCTATCGCAACCCGAGCCGCTTCTGAAGACGGAGTGGATCAAGAAGGGCGCCTTCGTCGTGCCCTACGGCACGATGAGTGCCGTCGAACTGTCGCTGACCGACATCATGGCCAAACTCGTCGTCGACGATTGGGGTCAGTGCAAGACCGGCAAATTCGGCTCGCTGCGCGCCCATGTCGAGACCGGCAGGCTTTCCGAGGAGACGCTGCATGCCGAACTCGGACAGGTCGTCGCCGGCCTGAGGCCCGGCCGTGAGAGTGACGACGAGACCATCCTGCTCTGGCACCGTGGCTTGTCGCTCAGCGACATCGCGCTTGGCCACGCGCTGCTTTCCAAGGCGCGCTCGGCCGGGATCGGCCAGAGGCTGCGCTTCGCATGACGGAAATCCTGCTGACCGGCTCCGGCATCACCATTGCCGACATCGTGGCAATCGCCCGTGGCGATGCCACCGTCGCGGCTTCCGATGTGGTCCGTGAGCGGCTGATTGCCGCGCGGCGTGTCCTGGAAGGTGCCGCAGCGGCTGGTCAGCAGATCTACGGCATGAACACCGGGCTCGGCGCCAATCTGAAGACAGCGGTGACTGGCGATTTCGAAGCCTTTCAACTGCAACTGATCCGCGGCCGTGGCATGGCGGTGGGTGAAGCGCTGCCGCGCGATGCGACGCGTGCGGTCATCGCCGCCAGGCTCTGCATGCTGGCCGTTGGCGGATCCGGCATTTCGCTGTCCGTCTTCGGGGCGCTGCTTGCCATGCTGAACGCCGGCGTTCATCCGGTGATGCCGTCAATCGGCTCGATCGGTGCGGGTGACCTCGTGCTGCTGTCTGCCATGGCCCGCGTCCTGGTCGGCGAAGGAAAAGCCGAATATCGCGGCATCGTCTATCCGGCGAATGAAGCCCTTGAGCTTGCGGGCCTTGCGCCGGCGGGCCTGCGGCCAAAGGACGGGATTTCGCTTCTCAATGCTTCAGCCGTCTCCGCAGGTCGGGGCGCCCTCGTATTGCACGACGCCAAACGACTGCTCGATGCCCAGCGCCGGGCGGCTGCCTTGAGCTTCGAAGGCCTTGCCGGCAATCCGCTCATCCTCTCGCCGGCGATCCAACGCGCCCGGCCAGCCGCGGGCCAGGCAGAGGAAGCCAGCCGGCTGCTGCAGATGCTTGAGGGCTCGACACTTTTCGACGCGAGCGCCGCTATCCAGGATCCGCTCAGCTTGCGCTGCCTTGCACCCATCCATGGCGCACTGGCCGATGCGCTGTCGAAGGCGATCGAAGCCATCGAGATCGAACTGAATGCCGCGGCCGACAATCCCGTTGTTCTCCTGGAAGAGCAACAGGTGCTGTCATCAGGCAACTTCCAGACGCCGGCGCTTTCGCTTGCCTTCGAGACATTGGGGCTCGCGGCCGCTCAGGCAGCTGCGGCATCCGCCGCACGCTTCATCCAGCTGACTGGCTCGGGTCGCAACGGCCTGCCGCGCTATCTCTCCCCGGTCGGCGGTCCATCGGCGGGGTTCGTGCCGATGCAGAAGACAGTTGCGGCGCTGATGGCCGATATCAGGCACAAGGCCAATCCTGTCATGCTCGACTTCCTTGCCGTGTCGGAAGGTGTCGAGGATCATGCAACGCAATCGTCCCTTGCCGTGCGCAAGCTCGGCGAGATGCTGGAGCTGTGGCGCGTGCTCATCGCCTGCGAAATGCTGGCGGCTGCCCAGGCCGTCGATCAGCGTCCCGGACACCGATGCGGACAGGCGACGAGAAAGACCCATGCCTTCGTTCGAGGCCTTGCGCCGGTCATGACGGAGGATCGTTCGCTCGGTGAAGACGTGGCCGTCCTTGCCTCGCGCCTGCTCGATGAACAGTACGGCGAGTGAAGAGCATGCATCTTGCCAGTCTTGCAATGTATGTCACGCCGCAACCGCTTGCAGACGCCACCACCGAACTCTGGTCGTTCCTTCGGCACTATCTTGCACAGGCCGGGCTTTCGGATCTGCCGGAGAGCCTCGACACCACGATCCCTTATGACGAGGCCTGGCTACGTGAGGACCTGCTCTTTTCTCAGACCTGCGGCTATCCCTATGTGAAGCGATTGCGTGGCAAGGTGCGCCTCGTTGCCACGCCTGTCTACGGTCATCCTGGCTGCAACGGACCGCTGATGCGCAGCTTCATCGTCGTGCGCCGCGCTTCCACCTTCGCTTCGCTGCAGGACCTGCGCGGCGCGACAGCTGCCATCAATAGTCCCGACAGCAATTCCGGGGCAAATCTGCTTCGAGCAACGGTCGCTCTGCTTGCCCGCAACGGACGCTTCTTCGGTGGCATCGTAAGGACGGGCAGCCATGGCGGCAGCATCGATGCGGTGTCGAATGGGCAGGCGGATTGCGCCGCAATCGATTGCATCACCTTTGCCAATCTCCTGCGTTTCACGCCCGCCCGCATGGAAGGCGTCCGCATCCTTGCAGAGACACCCGCAACGCCGGGTCTGCCCTTCATTACCGGAGGAGAGGTTTCGGATGCGGAAGTGGCATTGATGCGCGAGGCACTGGTCGCAGCGATCTCCGCACCATCGCTTTCCCACGTGCGCGATATTCTCGGCCTCGTCGATGTTGCGATGCTTACGGATGCCGACTACGAACCGGTTCTGTCGCTTGCCCGAGGGGCGCTAGAAACCGGTTACAGCGACTGGATGGATTGAAGTCTCCAAGGACGCCAACTCGTAAGACCGATTTTCCGCCCATCACGGCTGAACATTCAGGTGACAAGAAAAGCATCACCAAATTTGTGATATTGTGATTTATACTTGTTCCAATTTTGTGATTGTGCGATCCTTTCTGGCACCGAAGCCAACGATTTCGACGTGTCTCACGTGTGAGGGGAGAGTGTTCAATGGCGCGCATCACGCTCAGGCAGTTGCTGGATCACGCGGCGGAGGAGGGGTACGGCGTTCCCGCCTTCAATATCAATAACATGGAACAGGCGCTCGCCATCATGGAAGCCGCGGATGCGGCCCATGCGCCCGTCATCATGCAGGCATCGCGCGGCGCGCGCGCCTATGCTCATGACATCATGCTCAAGCACATGATGGACGCGGTCGTCGAAATCTACCCGCATATCCCGGTTTGCGTGCATCTCGACCACGGCAACGATCCGGCCAGCTGTATGACGGCCATCCAGGCGGGCTTTACCTCCGTGATGATGGATGGCTCGCTGAAAGCGGATGCGAAGACACCCGCCGACTGGGACTACAATGTCGGCGTGACCAAAAGAGTGACCGAGATGGCGCATTTCGGCGGTATTTCGGTTGAAGGCGAGCTCGGTGTGCTTGGCTCTCTGGAGACGGGCATGGGAGAGGCCGAAGACGGGCACGGCGCCGAAGGCAAACTGTCTCACGATCAACTGCTGACGAACCCGGACGAGGCGGTGAAATTCGTGCGCGAGACGCGGGTCGATGCTCTGGCGATCGCCATGGGCACCTCGCACGGCGCCTACAAATTCACGCGCAAGCCTGATGGTTCGGTGCTGGCGATGAGTGTCATCGAAGAGATCCACCGTAAGCTGCCGAATACGCATCTGGTCATGCACGGCTCGTCGTCGGTTCCGATCGAGCTTCAGGAGATCATCAACAAATATGGCGGTCGGATGGAGCCGACATGGGGCGTGCCCGTCGAAGAAATCCAGCGCGGCATCAAGAATGGCGTGCGCAAGGTGAATATCGACACCGACGGCCGGATGGCGATGACCGGGCAGATCCGCCGGATACTGCAGGAAGATCCGAGCGAATTCGATCCCCGCAAATATCTGAAGCCGGCGATGGCCGCGCTCACCAAGCTTTGCAAGGAGCGCTTCGAGCAGTTCGGCACTGCCGGCATGGCGGAGCGGATTACGCCCCTTCCTGTTTCGGCGATGGCAAAGCGCTATGCGTCCGGTGCGCTCGATCCGGTCTTTTCCTAGATCTCATCTGCTGGCAGGACGTGCACTCTTTCCCGGCTCGATATCCGGCTTACCGGCTGCCAGTGTCTGGCCGTGAAACGCCTTGAGCAGGGAGACGACGTCATTGATCTCGTGTTCGACGCGCGGAGCATCCCAGCCGAGCGCTTTCGCAGCGATGCCTGCAATATCGACCAAACCTTCATAGGTCAGCTGGCCCTCGATCGCGATCGTCGTACGCCGCAAAACGATATCCGAGAGATGGGCCACAAGCTCACTGCGCGCGATCCAGTCTATTTCCCGAAAGCTGTAATGTGCGGCTCCAGACAGGCGCTGCTCGTCGGAATGTTCGGAGGAGAATGTCGCCACCGCCTCGACCGTCGTTCCGTAGCGGTTCAGAAGCTGTTCTGCGCGGGCGGCCGTCATACCTGCAGCTTTCGCGATCCTGTCAACGAAGACCCGTCTTGCCTGCGCGTCGGTCGGAAATGCCTTTCCGCCACCGATCGCAAGGTAGCGGGTCGACTGCTTGCGCGAACGCTCCAGCCGGGAAAGAACACTGTCGGCAACCTCCTCGGCAAAACCGCGAAACGTCGTCCACTTGCCGCCGACCAGCGACATGATGGCAAAAGGCCGCTTGCCATCCGCTTCGGTGACCGGAGCTGAATGGTCGCGACTGATCAGGCCGGGCGCTGTTCCGTCGGAGGCGGGAAGCGGCCGGATGCCGCTATAGGTGTAGACGATCTGGTCGTGATCGAAGCGCAATGTCGGCAGCAGCGATCTGAGGCTCTGCAGGAAGTAATCAATTTCGGGTTCCTCGCAGCGCACAGTGTCGGGATCCCGGCTCGGGATATCCGTCGAGCCGACGAGCGCAAGCCCGAGATAGCCGTAGACTAGACAGATGCGGCCGTCATCGGCTTCGAAATAGATCATGTGGCCGTTGAGGCTGCGCACCAATTCGGGATGATCGATCAGGATATGCGAACCCTTCGTGCCGCCGATCAGGTGCGAGGGTGCGCCGAGCGCTTCGTTGACATGATCGATCCACGGGCCTGCCGCGTTCACGACGAGCCTCGGGCGCACCGAGAATTCGCCGCCATCCTCCCGTCGGAAGTTCAGACGGCCTTCCGAGCAGGCGGTCAGCGTGACGAAATTTGCCGCGGCACAATGCGGGTTCGCCTCCAGCCCATCCTTGACGAGTTCATAGACGAGGCGTTCCGGCCGGCTGATTTTTGCGTCGTAGTAGATGCCCCCGGCGACAATCGCCTGAGTCACATGCGGCATTTCCCGCCTGGCCTTCTTTTTCAGGATCAGCCGGTGGCGCGGCATTACGCGGTCGCGCGAACCGAAGAAGTCGTAAAGGGAAAGACCGATCTTGATGAGAACGGCGCCGCGACTGCGAGGCGCCGTCTTGGAGCCGAACAATGTCTGCAGTGCCGCCCAGATGCCGCGTGTCCACGAAAAGATCGGAATGAATGTCGGCAACGCTTCGACGCAATGCGGCGCGTTTTTCAAGAGCAGATTACGCTCCAGCGTGGATTGGGCAACCAGGCCGAATTCTCCGGTTTCCAGATATTTCAATCCACCGTGAATGAGGCGAGACGGCGCAGCACTTGTCCCGGAACCAAAGTCCGATTTGTCGACGATCATGCAGCTGACGCCCTGAGCCGCGAGGTCGCGAAACAGTCCGGCGCCATTGATGCCTGCTCCAAGGATCACGACGTCGACATCGTGCTCGCGGATATCCGGGCTGCGCCCAAGCGTGTCGGGGGTCATGGTGCTGTTGTCCTAAACTGCGGCCTCTGCCGCGCTGTCCTGCGCAAGGCCGGCGATCTTCGGCCAAAGCGGCGTCATTGTTTCTGCAATTTCGAGGAAAAGCCGGTAGCGCTTTTCGTAATCGGCGCTACGGGCAGCGTCCGGCTTGCAGGTCTTGCCCTGCTTGTCCTTTGTTGGAGTGCTTTGCGGGTCCGGGTAAAGACCAGCGCCTGCGCCAGCGCAAATGGCAGCCCCCCAAGCCGCCGCCTCATCGGTACCGGTGACCGTCACCGGCATTGCAAGCACATCGGCAAATAGCTGCGCGACTGCGGGATTGCGTGACACGCCGCCGGCAAGTCGCGCCTCCTTGACGGCAAAGCCGTCGCGCAGGGCATCGACATGGATGCGATGGTTGAACGCGATGCCTTCCATGACAGCCCTCAGCATGTCGCCGCGGTCATGCCAGCCTCCGAGCCCGAAGAAGCTTGCACTTGCCGATGCGCCGTAGGGAGAGCCGAAGAGATAGGGGTGGAAAAGCACCGATGACGGGCGGTCAAAAGCTGCGTGGATCTCCGATGCCAGCAAAGTGTGAATGGACGTGCCCTTGGCTTCGCAGTCCGTCGACTCGCGGCCACATAGTTTTTCGATGAACCATTCGTAGTTCGCGCTCGATGCGGGCGAAATCGACATGCTGTTCCAGACGCCTGGCGCAATTCCATTGCGGCAGAACCAGCGTCGATCGACGCGCGGTTCGAAAGACAGCGTCTCATTGATCGAATAAGTTCCAGCGATGACGGCGACGATGCCGTCGGCATAACCACCCGCGCCGAGCGCCGAAGCGGTCACGTCATGCAATCCGGCAGCCACGGGCGTGCCCTCAAGGAGGCCCGTCAACCGCGCTGCATCGGCCGTTATTCGTCCAACGATCTCGTCCGAGCGCGAGGCCGGCGGCAGAGCTCTGGCAAGCGCCTGCAAGCCGAACAGGCGCAGGGCGTCCTCACTATAGTCTTGTGTTCTGACATCGGTGAAGGAGGTGCTCGCTTCGGTGCGATCGGTACCGACGGTGCCGGTCAGGCAAAATCGCAGCCAGTCCTTGCAGCTCATGATGTGGCCGATACGTTTAAACCGTTCCGGCTCATGATCCCGGATCCAGGCCAGCAGCGCCGACGGGGCGGAGACATGGGGCACCTGACCTGTGAGCGCGATCGCCTCGTCGGCGACCTTGTTGTCAGTCCATTGATCGACGATATCACCCGCCCGGCTGTCCAGGGATACGATACCATTGCCAAGCGGCTCCTGCGCCTGATCCAGCACATAAATGCCATCGCCATGCGCCGTTGCCGCCACGGCCTGGATATCGCTTGCCGGCCGGCCACTGAGGACGACCGCCTCGCGGATCGCCTCAGCCGTCGCGGTCCATAATTCGCGCATGTCCCGTTCCACGAAACGCGGCCTCGGGATGAGCTGGCTAACGCGCCGCCGGGCGACGGCGATCGGCGTGCCGTCGATGTCGAAAATGACGGCCTTCGTGACAGTCAGGCCACTATCAATCCCGAGCAGACTCGGCATGCGCAATCACCTTTCTATCGCGACCGAACGGGCCGCTCACATGCGCCCGTTGCCGGTCCTGGCAACGACGACGTTGATATCCCTGGAGCGCATCCGGTCGATGTGCACGGGCAGGGTCTTGTCGTCGACGATGACGACGTCGAATTCATCGAGCGCCGCGAAGCTGTGAAGCGCGCGCCGTTCGAATTTGGTGTGGTCGGCAAGCAGGATGCGTTTGACGGAACAGTCGAACATGGCGCGCTTCGTATCGACAGTCTCGGGCGACTGATGCAGCACGATGCCGTCGTTAATGGCCGACATAGAAATAAACGCGATATCCGCCCGCAATCCCCTGATCTCGTTGATCGTCATGCGTCCCATGAAAGCATTGCACCAGTTGTAATACTGGCCGCCGAGCGCGAGCAGGGTGACGTCGTGCATGCCGGTCAACGCGTTCATCAGCGTCAGCGAATTGGTGATGGCAGTGATCGGCACTTTCGAGGAGAGATGCGATGCCATCTGCAGGACGGTCGTGGAATCGTCGAAAAAGATGGCCTGTCCCGGTTCGACGAACTGCATGGCAGCCTCGGCGATCACTTTCTTTTCCGCTGACTGCCGGCTCGAGCGGTAGACATCGCTGGATTCGATAAGGTTGGTGGCAGCCGCCGTAACGATGCCGCGTGTCTTCCGGAAGATCCCGCGGCTCACGAGCTCATCCACATCGCGATGCGCCGTCATGAGGCTGATGCCGAAACGATCGGTCAGATCCTCGATCCGCATCGAACCTTCGCTCATGACGGCCTCCGCAATCATCCGCCGGCGCGCGACCTGGCGTGTCTGACGGCTGTCGCTGGTCAGCTGATCCAACAGCTCATCGCCCTGATTGGTCTTCTGTGTCACGGGTCACCCTTGTCGCTGAATTCCATATCCCAGCTTCGTATAGTGATTGCCATGCCAAGGCAAAGAAGGCGAAAGCGGCTTGATGCGGTCGAAAAGGTCAAGGAGGGCGCCTGGTCGAGCGCCCTCTTTCTGATTAATGTGACAGAACGAACGGGCCGGTATACTTGTCGATATTGTCCTTGGTGATCAGGAGGCAATCAAACAGCTGCTTTTCGCTCTTGGCGCCGGTGCTGCCCGTCTTGATGACGTTATCAGCCTGTTTGACGGCTTCCTCGGAGAAGACGGCGACGGGCTGCAGGACGGTATATTGCAGTTCGCCCGCCTTGATCGCGGCGACCGCATCCGGCGAACCGTCGAAGCCGCCGACCTTGATGTTGGCGAGCTTGCCGGCTTCCTTCAGTGCCGCGATGGCGCCGAGCGCCATTTCGTCGTTGCCGGAGATTACGCCGATAATGTCGGGATTGGCCTGCAGCATGGACTGCATCTTGTTGTGACCCTGGGTGCGGTCCCAGTTGGCAACTTCCTTGGCGACCTTCTGGAGATCGGGGTACTGGGTCAGAACGGTCTCATAGCCGTTCGAGCGCGTGGCGGCATTGTTGTCCGACGGGGCACCGAGGAGCTCGGCATACTTGCCCTTGTCACCGACCGCTTCGACCCACTGTTGCGCACCGATTGCGGCACCCTGGGCGTTGTTCGAAACGAGCTGAGCCTTGGCGAGGCCTTCCTGGTTGATCTCGGCATTGACGAGGATGACCGGGATACCTGCGGCAACTGCCTTCTTGACCGCGCCGATGGAACCGTCGGCATTTGCCGGGTCAAGAATGATCGCGACCGACTTGTTGGTGATGGCGGTATCGATCATGTTGCTTTCGGTGTTGGTGTCGCCCTTATGCGCACTGACCGAGGCGGTATAGCCGAGCTTTTCGGCTGTCGCCTTGGCGACGTTGCCCTCCGTCAGCCAGTAGGGGTTGGACGGATCATTGACGATGATCGTCATCTGGCCTGCCGCCCAGGCGGAGCTGACGAGGATCGGGGCGACAGCCGCGGCTGCCAGAAGAATGCGCATGCCTTTCTTAAACATAGTCTCTCTCCCATTTGTGAGTTCAGGTGCTGCCGGAAACCGGCGGTGCTTTCCGCGATCGGCTTTCTGGAAATCCAGTTGCCTTCGCGGATAAGTTCTGCTGCGGACGTCAGGACGATTTTGCCCGGCGCCCGTATTGGATGCTGTTCATGAGGACAGCGAGGACGATGACTGCGCCGGTGAAGACGGTCTGCCAGTAGGCCGAGACGCCGATGATGACGAGGCCATCCGACAGGAAGCCGATCACAAAGGCGCCGAGCATCGTGCCGCGCACCGTGCCGCGACCGCCCGTCAGCGCCGCACCGCCGATGACGACTGCCGCGATTGCCGTCAATTCGTAGGTCGTGCCGGCCGTTGGGCCGGCGGAGGTCAGCTGCGACGACAGGACCAGGCCAGCAATTGCCGCGCAGACGCCCGAGAGGACATAGACGATAATCTTGACGCGCTTGACCGGCACGCCCGAGAGATCGGCCGCACGCTCGTTGCCGCCGGAGGCATAAAGCCAGCGACCAAAGGCCGTGCGGCTAAGGACGATGCCGCAGATGATCGCGAGCACGGCGAGCACGATGACGCCGATCGGAATGCCCGCGAGACGGTTGAAGCCGAGCCAGTCGAAGCCGGTATTGCCAAGCTCCGGACGGCCGCCGAGATTGTTGTAGGTCAGGCCATTGGTCATCAGCAGCGCGATACCACGGGCGACGTAGAGTACGCCAAGCGAGGCGACGAAGGCCGGAACCTTCAAGTAGGCGACCAGCACGCCATTGACCGCGCCGACGACAGCGCCGAGGGCGCAGGTAATGACTACCACGGCCCAGACCGGCGGATAAAGAATGACGCCAAACGAACTCAGCGTCACGCCCTGCATGAGGAAGCCGGCAATGCAGCCGGCAAGCCCGAGCGTCGAGCCGACCGAAAGATCGATGCCACCATTCAGGATCACCAGCAGCATGCCGATCGCCAGGATGCCGAAGATGGCAACATGCGAGGCCATGGTCAGGAAGTTACTGAGGCTGAAGTAATAGGGTGACAGGAACGAGAAGACCGCGATGATGACGATGAGCGCGAAGAACGCGCGGCCTTCCAGAATCAGCCGCACGAGATTGGTGTTGCGCTTCTGCCCGTTGGAAACTGTTTTCTTTTCGGTGATATCAGTGACTGACATAATCAGTGCTCCATAATTCCGGGCTAGTGCGCGACCACAGCTTCGCCTGAGGCGGCCATGATCTTTTCCTTGGTGACGTCAGCGCCGAATTCAGCCGAGATCCGGCCGCGATGCATGACGATGATGCGGTGCGCGATGCTCAGGCATTCGTTGACCTCGGAAGTCGAGTAGATGACAGCGAGACCCTGCCGGGCACGTTCGGCCAGCAGCTTGAAGACTTCCGCCTTGGCGCCGATGTCGATGCCGCGGCTCGGCTCGTCGAGAAGAATGACCTTCGGGTCGGTCGCCAGCATCTTGCCGATAACCACCTTCTGCTGGTTGCCGCCCGACAGCGAGCCGATGGCGGCCTCTCCTCCATCGGTCTTGACGCGGACTTTGCGAATGGAGGCATCGACAAGCTCGCGCTCGCGACGGCTGGATGTGAACAGTCCCCTGGTAAAGGCGCCGATGCTGGCAAGCGACAGGTTGGAACCGACCGTCATCGTCTGGACGAGGCCGTCGCGCTGGCGATCCTCGGGCACCAGCACGAGGCCGCTTGCGATGCGTCCGGCGATGCTCAAATGCCCGACATCGTGGCCCTCAAGCCGAATGGCGCCGCTGCTTGCGCGCAACCGTCCGGCCACGCATTCCAGAAGCTCGGTGCGTCCGGCGCCCATCAGGCCGTAGATGCAGACGACCTCCCCGGCGCGCACGTCCAGCGAGAGACGGTCGACGGAATTGAAGGCCGATCCGGAGGGGCCTGGAACCGTCAGATTATCGATCGACAGCGCAGCCTTGCCGAATTCATAGCCTTCGGGCGGATTGCCGAGATCGAAATTGTCGCCCACCATGTTGCGGACGATCCATTCGAGATCGATGTCCTTGCGTTGCGCATAGGCCGTCATGGTGCCATCACGCAAGACGACGGCGTGATTGGTAATCTGCAGCGCTTCCTCAAGGTGATGTGAGATGTAGACGATCGACACGCCGCGATTCGTCAGATCGTGGATGACCTTGAAAAGCACTTCGACTTCGGCGGCGCTGAGCGCCGAGGTCGGCTCATCCATGATCAGGATACGCGAATTGACGGATAGCGCCCGGGCAATTTCGACAATCTGTTGCTGGCCGAGACGCAGATCTTCCACCTTGGTCAGTGGATCGATCTCCTCTTCCAGTTCTTCCATCAAAATGCGCGTCTGGCGCTCTTCTTCCGCGAAATCGACCACGCCGCCCTTGATGATCTCGCGGCCCATGAAGATATTGTCCCGCACGCTGAGATTAGGCGCGAGGCTGAGCTCCTGGTGAATGATCGAGATGCCGCATTCGCGGGCATGGGTCGAAGAGCTGAAGCTGATCGGCGCGCCGTCGAGAATGATTTCGCCCGACGTCGGCTGGACGACGCCCGAAAGGATCTTCATCAGCGTCGATTTGCCCGCCCCATTCTCACCGAACAACGTGGTGATCTGGCCGCGATGGATATCGAAATTGACGCCCTTGAGGGCATGCACGCTGCCATAGGATTTGGCGATATTGCGGGCAGCCAGGACGACCTCGCCAAGGACTTCGGGTGTGGAAATCGGCTCGCTCATTTGACGTCGACCTTGACCGGGGTTACGAGCCAGCTTTTCGGGTTGATGAGTTTGAAGACGCCGACGACGGTTGCCGTCTTGCCATCGATCTGGTCCGGATCAAGGCCGGCGAATACGGCTTTCTTCATCTCGTTATTGATGGCCGAGCCGGCATCCTGATACTGGATCTGATTGGTGAACTGACCGAATTCGATCGTGCCTGTGGCATCGCGGAGGTCCGTGCCATTGACCGCAGGGCCGGTCTGGACACGGACCACCGTCTCGGGAGGTAAGCCGTCGATCTTCATTTCATTGGTATTGGATTTGCGCGCGCCGAAGGTGCCGTTCAGCGTCACCGGGATGACCGGACCGGTGCTCGTAGCAACGCCGTATTTCTCGCCGGCAGCCTTCTTGTCCGCCACGATCGCCGTCGCCAGCTCAGACGCAGCCACGGCCCTCTTTTCGACATCCGCCTGGATCTTCGGAAACTGCTCGGCGCCGAAGGTTTCCGGAGAAAAGGCCTGCTGCCGCACATCGCTCTCCGAGCCGATCTTGACGACCTTGGTGTCGAGCGCGATTGCGCCGATGACCACGATTGCCGCAATGGCACTGACGATGATCTTCAAGTTGCCTTTGCCTGGCGCGGATGCTGCATGAGCGGGCTGAGTATTCATTGCTGACGACCTTTGCGGCTGGTCGGATCTATGTCGGAAGAGGATGAATCTGGCGAAAGCCTTGCGGCTGCGTCATCGAAGACGGGGCGCTTCGAAAACCGCATTGAGATGCGGAAACCTGCCTAGCCTGGCAGCGTGATGATGAGCGGGAAAAATGCACATCTGAACCTCCTCCATGTCGGACCGGCGCTTGTCTCCTCCAACCGCCTGGACCGCAATTCCTCTCAGCAGCGATGCCTGCGTGATAGATAAATGGTGTTTATGCCAAAAATCATGTTATCAAATAGTCCGTCTGTCAACAGGCGTTTTGTTAATTTTCGCTCAAAACATAACATTCTAAGTGTGCATGACGCGACGAGAAGAGGCCTGGTCTTAAACGTGCGCGCCGGTTGGGAAGGTGTCCATTCGCCGGGGTGCACGGAAATATATAATTGATTTAAAAGGGTAAATTAACCAGGAGCAAGCTCTCATGGCATGCAGCCGCCGCCGCAAATCGCTGAGGCTGTCGCCAATGCTCGTCGCGTTGGTTGGCTCTATTTTATCTGAAAAAAATTTCATTGCGAGAAAAATCTTACTGGAACAATGATATCTTTGTGTTATCTTTTTGATGAGGCTTATGGGAGGTTTTGAAAAGATCGGGTCTCAAGCTCTCGGAGCGCGATCTGTGCACCAGCTGACTTGCCCGTGAATTCGAAGTGTGGTCGCCTGCGCCCTTTGCTGGCGGTGCCGACCGGGAGGATATGAGACATGAAATCGACGCGCGTTTTGCCCCTCGTGACGCTCGACGTGATTGCCGGATAATCCGCGATGGATGTCAGCCAACAGGTCATTATCGGTATCGATGCGGGAACATCGGTCATCAAGGCGGTTGCCTTCGACCTTTCCGGCCGTCAGATCGCGGCCGCATCCGTTCGCAACAAATATTCAAGCGGCAGCGATGGTTCGGCCACGCAATCGCTCGCGCAGACCTGGGAGGATTGTGTCGGTGCGCTTCGCGGCCTTGGCGGGAAGGTCGCGGATCTTGCATCGCGCACCGCAGCGATCGCGGTGACGGGGCAGGGGGACGGAACATGGTTGGTGGGTTCCGGAAATCAGCCTGTCGCCGATGCCTGGCTCTGGCTCGACGCGCGTGCCGCGCCGACCGTGGTGTCACTTGCGGGCCAGGAAACAGACAGGGCACGTTTCGAGCAGACGGGCACGGGACTGAATACCTGCCAGCAGGGCGCGCAGCTCGCTCACATGGATCGGGTGGCGCCGGAGCTTCTGGACCGGGCGGAAACGGCGCTGCACTGCAAGGACTGGCTCTACCTCAATTTTACCGGTGTGCGGGCGACCGACCCTTCGGAGGCAAGCTTCACCTTTGGTGATTTCAGGACGCGGCGATATTCGCCTGTTGCCATCGACGCGCTCGGGTTGACGCATCGCCGCGCGCTTCTGCCCGATATTGTCGATGGAACAGAAATCAGCCATCCGCTGACGGCGGAAGCGGCGCAGGCCTGCGGCCTGCTGGCCGGCACGCCGGTCAGTCTCGGTTATGTCGACATGGTGATGACGGCGCTCGGCGCCGGTGTTCGCAGCGGTGGGCGCAACGCGGCCTGTTCGACGATCGGTTCGACCGGCGTGCATCTGCGTGCAAAGTCAGTGGCCGACGTCCATCTCAACCGTGAGGGCACGGGCTACGTCATTGCCCTGCCGATCCCGGGTACTGTTACCCAGGTGCAGACAAATATGGGTGCGACGATCAACATCGACTGGCTGCTGGAGATGGCCGCCTATCTGATGGCGGAGGCGGGAAAGCCTGTCACCCACGCCGAGCTCGTCGCCAGGATCGACCGCTGGTTTTTCGAAAGCCAGCCGGGGTCGGTCGTCTATCATCCCTATATTTCCGAGGCCGGAGAGCGTGGACCCTTCGTCAATGCCCAGGCCCGGGCGGGCTTTTCCGGTCTTTCGGTCCGCCACGGGTTTCCGGATCTCGTGCGCGCGGTTGTCGAAGGTCTGGCGCTCGCAACACGCGATTGTTACGCCGCCATGGGTGATATGCCGGAGGAGCTGCGCGTCACCGGCGGCGCCGTGCGCTCGAGTGCGTTGCGCCGCTCCCTGACCGCCTCCCTCAAGGCGCCGATCCGCCTGTCCCGCCGTGAAGAAACCGGAGCGGCTGGCGCCGCGATGATGGCTGCTGTGGCGATCGGTGCCTATAGGACAATGGACGAGTGCATCGCCGACTGGGTCACGCCGCTGCTCGGCGAAGCCGAGGAGCCGATCGGCGAGGAAGCCGCCCGCTTCAATCTGCTTTTTTCCGCTTATGCCGATATCCGGAGGGCCATGCCCCCCACCTGGGAAACACTGGCCAGAGCTGCGGCGACGCCGCCCGCAAAATGAATCGCTGATGCAACAGGCATCCGAGGGAGCATGACATGACCGAACCCGAAATCCTGGATCTTTTCGTCATCGGCGGTGGCATCAACGGCGCGGGAATTGCGCGCGACGCCGCCGGGCGCGGCTTGAAAGTCGCCTTATGCGAAAAGGACGACCTGGCGCAGGGCACCTCCTCCCGCTCGGGCAAGCTCGTGCATGGCGGCCTTCGCTATCTGGAGTATTACGAATTCCGCCTGGTGCGGGAGGCGCTGATCGAACGCGAGGTGCTGCTCAACGCGGCCCCGCATATCATCTGGCCGATGCGTTTCGTGCTGCCGCACAGTCCCGAGGATCGCCCCGCCTGGCTCGTCCGGCTCGGCCTCTTCCTTTACGATCATCTCGGAGGTCGCAAGAAGTTGCCTGGCACCCGCACGCTCAATCTGCTGCGTGATCCCGAAGGTACGCCCATACTCGATCAATATACCCGCGGTTTCGAATATTCGGATTGCTGGGTGGATGATGCCCGCCTCGTCACCTTGAATGCGGTGAGCGCGGCTGAGAAGGGTGCCCTGGTGCTCACCCGCTCGCCGGCGGTGTCGGCGCGCCGGGAAAACGGCCAATGGACGATCACGACGAAAAGCAGCACGAGCGGCGAGACGCGGACCTTCCGTGCCAAATGTCTCGTCAATTGCGCCGGCCCGTGGGTCACCGACATCATCAACCGCGTCGCCGGCTCTAATTCCAGCCGCAATGTGCGTCTCGTCAAGGGCAGCCACATCATCGTGCCGAAATTCTGGGCCGGCTCCAACGCTTACCTGGTTCAAAACCACGACAAACGCGTCATCTTCATCAACCCTTATGAGGGCGACAAGGCGCTGATCGGCACGACCGACATCGCCTATGAGGGCCGGGCCGAAGACGTGGCGGCCGATGAGGCGGAAATCGACTATCTGCTGAAGGCGGTGAACCGCTATTTCAAGGAGAAGCTGCGCCGTCAGGATGTGCTGCACAGCTTCTCCGGCGTGCGCCCGCTGTTTGACGACGGCAAGGGCAATCCTTCGGCGGTGACCCGCGACTACGTGTTCGATCTTGACGAGACCGGCGGAGCGCCGCTTCTCAATGTCTTCGGCGGCAAGATCACGACATTCAGAGAGCTTGCCGAACGTGGCATGCAGCGCCTCAAACACGTCTTCCCGAATATGGGCGGCGACTGGACGGAAAAAGCGCCGCTGCCGGGTGGAGAGATGCCCAATGCCGACTACGAGACCTTCGCCAACAGCCTGCGTGACACCTATCCCTGGATGCCGCGAAAACTCGTCCATCACTATGGCCGTCTCTATGGCACACGCACGAAGAACCTGGTTGCCGGGGCAACGGACCTGCAAGGTCTCGGGCGCTATTTCGGCGGGCAGCTTTACGAGGCGGAAGCCCGTTATCTCGCCGCCAGCGAATGGGCGGAGACGGCCGAGGACATCCTCTATCGCCGCACCAAGCACTACCTGCATCTGAGCGAGGCCGAGCGGGCAGCCTTTGCCGACTGGTTTGCTTCATCCCATCTTGCCGCTGCCTGAGGAGGTCTTGATGCCGCTTTCGCTTTCGCTGAATACCAATCCGCTGGTGAACCGTTTTGCCGACCCGGGCGACCTGATCGAGACGGTGGCGCGGGACCTGCGCATCCGCGATCTTCAGCTGACGCATGAATTCATCAATCCGAGCTGGCAGGCTCCGGTTATCCGCCGCCTGACCCGCCAGATGAAAACAGCGTTGGAGCGTACCGGCGTTCGCGTTACCTCGGGCATGACCGGGCCTTATGGACGGCTGAACCACTTTGGGCATCCGGATGCGGAGGTCCGCCGCTATTACGTGGATTGGTTCAAGACCTTCGCAGACATTACCGCCGACCTCGGCGGACATTCCGTAGGCACGCAATTTGCGATCTTCACCTACAAGGACTTCGACGATGCAAGCCGCCGCGAGGAACTGATCAAGATCGCTATCGACTGCTGGTGCGAAGTCGCAGAGCATGCCAGGGCCGCCGGTCTTTCCTATGTCTTCTGGGAGCCGATGAGCATCGGCCGCGAATTCGGCGACACGATCGAATCCTGCCTTGCGTTGCAGGCACGACTGACTACCGCCCATATGGCGGTGCCGATGTGGATGATGGCCGATATCGACCATGGCGACGTCACCTCCGACAATCCCGACGACTACGATCCCTATGCCTGGGCGCGGGCCGTACCGAAGCTGTCGCCAATCATCCATATCAAGCAGAGCCTGATGGACAAGGGCGGCCACCGGCCGTTCACGGCGGAATTCAATGCCAAGGGCCGGATCCAACCCGCGCCGCTGCTGGAAGCTTTCGCGGCAGGCGGCGCCGATGACAATGAGATCTGCCTCGAACTTTCCTTCAAGGAACGCGAGCCGAATGATCGCGAGGTTATCGCGCAGATTGCCGAGAGCGTCGCCTTCTGGGCGCCGCATATCGACACCGGCGCCGCGGACTTGAAGATATGAGCCGGCGATTTACAAAGGCTTGTTGTCAGGCGGTATAGCCGTCGAAGAAATGGGAAGGGTGCGGCGATGACGGATGCCGATGATACGCTTGCCGTGCGGGCCGCCTGGCTTCACTACGCCGGTGGGCTGACACAGTCCGACGTTGCCCGGCGCCTCGGCATCCCCTCGGTCAAGGCGCATCGGCTCATCGCGCGGGCCGTCGCCGATGGCGTCGTCAAGGTCACGATCGACGGCGATATCGTCGAATGCGTCGAACTGGAGACGCGGCTCGCCGAGCGTTTCGGATTGCAATATTGCGAGGTCGCGCCCGATCTTGGCGAAGAGGGACTGCCGCTGCGCGCGCTCGGTCATGCGGGAGCTGGTTATCTGAAGCGCGAGATCGAACACGGTGAGCACGCAGTCATTGGTCTTGGTCACGGCCGCACGCTTTCGGCTGCCGTTCAATATATGCCGCGGACGAATGCCAAGGATATGCGCTTCGTTTCCCTGCTTGGCGGCCTCACGCGAAACTACGGCGCCAATCCCTATGACGTCATGCACCGTATCGCGGAAAAGACCGGCACACATGCCTATGTCATGCCGGTTCCCTTCTTCGCCAACACTGCCGAGGATCGGGAGGTGCTCAGGGCGCAACGCGGCGTCAAGGAAGTGTTCGATCTCGCCAATGACGCCGACCTGAAGCTCGTTGGCTTGGGGACGGTGGACGCCGAGGCCCAGCTGGTGCTCTCCGGCCTGGTCGAGCCGGGCGAGATCGAGGACATCGCCGCCGCTGGTGGCGTCGGCGAAATCCTCGGCCACTTTTTCAATGCGGATGGCCAGATCCTCGATACAGCTCTGACCGGCCGCACGCTTTCGGCGTCCTTTCCGACGACGAAGAAGGAGCGCCTCGTGGCCCTGGCGGGCGGACAGGCCAAGGTGGCCGCGATAAGGGCCATCCTGCGCAGCCGCCGTCTTCACGGGCTCATTACTGATGAACGGACCGCGCGTGCGCTCCTGGATTGATGATTTCTGCCCCATGTTTTGGCGCATAATCACACCGGTTAATGTTGAAATTCACATTTTAGATGTTATATTGTTATCGAACCGGGATTGAAACGTATGAAGCGAGAAGAGCGCCAGCAGCTGATCGTCAATCTGCTCGTTGAGGACAAGACGGTCGAAGTGGACGATCTTGCCGAACGGTTTTCCGTCTCCAAGATGACTATTCACCGCGATCTCGATGACCTCGAACAGGCAGGTGTCTTGCGCAAGGTACGCGGTGGCGCGACGATCGATGCCGGAACGCAATTCGAGAGCGATTTTCGCATTCGTGAACGTCAGGGCGGCGAAGCCAAGGTTGCGATGGCGCAGGAAGCGCTGGCCCTGGTCGAACCTGGCATGACGGTCATGGTCAATGACGGCTCGATGGCCGCGGTACTCGGCGAGATGCTGCTGCGTAAGCGACCGCTGACGGTGATTACCAACAACGCAGCGATCATGGAGCGGTTGAAGGGGGAGAATGGCATAACCCTGATTGCGCTCGGAGGCATCTATTCCGCGAAATTCAACGCTTATCTCGGCGTCGTGACAGAAGAAGCGCTGTCACGCCTGAGGGCGGATATCGCGTTCATTTCGACGCCGGCGGTCAGCGGCAGGCTCGCCTATCACATGGACGACAATGTCGTGCGCGCCAAGCGGGCGATGATCTCGTCTTCGGCCAGAAGCTGCCTCCTGGTCAACCACCAGCGCATCGGCCACACGGCGTTGCATGTCATGGCGGATCTGGCTGATTTCGACACTATTATCACCGATAGCGCGCCAACGGCCGCTGTTCTCAACGAATTCGATCGGGTGGGCATCAAGCTCACCATCGCTCCAGCACAGGATCAGGCATGACGGAGAAACCGCGCTTCTGGATTGGCACCAGCTGGAAGATGAACAAGACGCTCGCGGAGGCCGAGCAATTCGCCCGCGGCCTCGAGGCGGCTGACGCTGCGCGCGATCCCATCATCCAGCGCTTCGTGATCCCGCCGTTTACCGCCGTGCGGGAGGTCAAGCGCATGCTTGCAAAGACCTCCGTCAAGGTCGGAGCGCAGAACATGCATTGGGCGGATCAGGGCGCCTGGACAGGCGAGGTCTCCCCCCTGATGCTGAAGGATTGCGATCTCGACATCGTCGAACTCGGTCACTCCGAGCGGCGCGAGTTTTTCGGCGAAACGGACGAGACTGTCGGGCTGAAGACGGAGGCGGCGGTTCGCCATGGCCTGATCCCGCTCATCTGTATCGGCGAAACCCTTGCTGACCGCGAGAGCGGAAAAGCCGCTGAAATCCTTGCAGTCCAGGTGCATGGGGCGCTTTCGAAGCTTTCCGACGAGCAGAAATCGGCGGAAATCCTCCTTGCCTATGAGCCCGTATGGGCGATCGGCGAAAAAGGCATCCCGGCGACGGCGGATTATGCGGATGCACGCCAGGCCGAGATCATTGCGGTCGCCGAAGCGGCGCTCGGGCGGAAAATCCCCTGCCTTTACGGCGGGTCGGTCAATCCGCAGAACTGCGAGGAACTGATTTCGAGCCCGCATATCGACGGGCTCTTCATCGGCCGTTCCGCCTGGAACGTCGAGGGCTATCTCGACATCCTTTCGAAATGCGCCGCCAAACTCCAAGGAGAAAGATGATGAAGCTTGCAATTGCTGGAGACAGCGCCGGCGAAGGTCTCGCCAAGGTGCTTGCCGAACACCTCAAGGATCGGTTCGACGTTCATGAGGTGTCACGCATCAACGACGGGCTCGACCCGTTCTATGCCAACCTTTCGGATCGCGTTGCCTCGGGCGTGATCGATGGCACCTATGACAAGGCAATCCTGGTCTGCGGCACCGGCATCGGCGTCTGCATCTCGGCCAATAAAGTGCCCGGCATTCGCGCGGCCCTGACGCATGACACCTATTCGGCCGAGCGTGCCGCTCTTTCCAATAACGCGCAGATCATCACGATGGGCGCTCGCGTCATCGGAACTGAGCTTGCGAAGTCGATCGCCGACGCATTCCTCGCTCAGACATTCGACGAAAACGGCCGTTCGGCCGGTAATGTCTCCGCGATCGATGAGCTCGACGCAAAATACAGCGCGCGTTGAGAGCGTCACGCAAGCGGCCGGCTGTCCGCCGGCCGCTGCAAGCGCACGAGCGTCGTCATCACCATCAACCTGTGAGCTTCAGGCGATGGGGTGCGATCACTGCGCGGTCATTTCACAATCCGTCCTAGGCCAATTTCTCGTGAACGACGGCATCTCTAAACGCCTCGGAGATGACACGATGACCGGCATCATTGGGGTGCGTGAAATCAGGCGAAGCCAGTGCGCCGTCGTCATATGCTTTCATCCGCTCGTAGACAGGCGCGTAGAAGATGCGAAAATGTTGCGCCAGTTCTCGTACGGCTTGGACATAGACTTCAAAGCCCTGGCGTGTCTGCCCGGTGAAGCCGGTGCTTCCAACTGAAAAACCTCGATCGAGAATATAGGGCGGACCGCCAATCGCAAGCCTTTCCGCATGGCCTGCCTCGATCAGTTTCTCCAGCATATTCGCATAGTCACGACGGAAGCTCTTCGCGTTCATGCTGTCCGGCGCGGCCGTATAGCGGGCGTCGTTGTAGCCGTAGAGGATGAGGATCGCGTCGCGATGCGGGGCGTCGAGCAGCGCCCCGGCAAACCGACTGACGCCGTTGTTCGCTCGCGCTTTGCCGTCGGCAAGCAATGAGGCCTGCAGCACCGTCCCTGGGATTGCGTGATTGTGGATCGGCAATCCGCCGACCTCTGCCGCAAACAGCGCCGGCCAGGCCAGATGGGGCCGGCTGGCGTTGAACCCGGCGGTGATGCTGTCGCCGAACACGCGGATTCCGGAAATCCCCAGCGATTTCAAATGCTCTGCGAATATCATCGATCGTCTCACATTTTCGCGCTTGACAGCAGTCAGGTAAATTTTGTTTATACGTATTAGCTGCTAATACGCATTAGCAGTCAAGGGGAGGCCTGGAGGATGCGACGTGGCAGGCACTAAGCGCTTGACTCAGCACGATATTGCGAAACTGGCTGGCGTCAGCCAGGCAACCGTCTCGCTTGTGCTGAACGGTGCACCGACGGCCTTGGCGCGTATTCCCCGGGAAACCCGCGAGCGCGTCCAACAGGTCATCCGCACGACGGGATATGTGGCCGATCCGATCGCCCGACGGATGGCCAAGGGTCTCAACCGCATTCTCGGCGTTTTCACCTACGAGCCGGCTTTCCCAAGCGAGCAGGCGGATTTCTTTGCGCCCTTCCTGCTCGGCATCGAGGAGGAAGCGCAGGCGCAGAATTATGACCTCTTGCTTCTGACTGGCGCCGGCGTCGGCCGGGAGCGCAAGATTTTTGCCGACGGCAACCGGCTGCGGATCGCCGATGGCTGTCTCGTCCTCGGCCGCGAATTCGATCGGGCCGAACTCAAGCGGCTGGTTACCGGCGATTATCCGTTCGTGGCGATCGGTCGACGTGAGGACGCTGGCGGACCCGTCCCTTACGTTGGTGGTGACTACACGAGTGGCACGCGCGCTCTTGTCGAAAAGGCGCGGGCACTCGGTCATGACCGGCTGGCCTTCATCGGTCCAAGCGGCTCGGCTGAATCCGTCGTCGACCGCTGGCGCGGATTTTCAGGCGCGATCATTGGAAGTGCTGAACTCGTTTTGCATGTGGATGAGGTCGGGCGAAGCGCCGCCGATACGCTCGATGCGATTGTCGCAAGCAGCGCGACGGCGGTTTTCTTCGTCGAACTGGCCGATGCGGTGCGTGTCGAAGCAGCCGCGCGCGAGCGCGGCCTGTCCATTCCGGGCGACTTTTCGGCCGTGGTGCTCGGCAGCCATGTGCGGGCCGAGCGCAGCCATGTGCAATTCACCTCCTTCAATATTCCTCGCGAGGAAATGGGGCGGCAGGCGACCGCGATGCTGGTGCGCCGCATCGAGGATGCCGCGCCCGTCGAACAAATTCTTCTGACCTGCGAACCCGTCGAGGGCCAAACCCTCGGACCAGCAAAGAAACGGACCTAAGAACGTGACAGACATGGCGGCAAAAGAGATGCGAGCGGATATTCTGGTGGTGGGCGGCGGCCTTGGCGGCGTCGCGGCGGCGCTTGGCGCCTGCCGGGCCGGCAAGAGCGTCATCATGACCGAGGAATTCGAATGGATCGGTGGCCAGTCGACCAGCCAGGGTGTGCCTTCCGACGAACATAGCTGGGTCGAGCAGTTTGGCATCACACGCTCCTATCGCAGGCTGCGCAATGGCGTGCGGCAATATTATCGCGACAACTATCCGCTGACCCAGGGCGCCCGTGCCTGGGGCGATCTCAATCCCGGCGGCGGCTGGGTGAGCCGCATCTGCGCCGAGCCGCGCGTCAGCCTGGCGGTCATGGAAGCAATGCTGATGCCCTATCGAGGCGCCGGCCGGCTTAGGGTGCTGCAGCCCTATCGTCCCGTCGCTGCTGATGTCGACGGCGACACCGTGCGCTCCATTACAGTCCGCCATCGCGATACTAACCGTGAGGTCGTCATCTCGGCCGATTACATCCTTGATGCTACAGAACTCGGCGATCTGCTGCCGATGACCGGCACGGATTATGTGAAGGGCTTCGAGGCGCGGTCCGATACCGGAGAGCCGAGCGCGCCCTCCGAAGCGCAGCCCGACAATGTTCAGGCAGTCTCGATCTGCTTTGCGGTCGATTGCGTCGACGGCGATCAGACGATCGACAAGCCCGACAGTTACGATTACTGGCGCAAATACCAGCCGCATTTCTGGGGTGGCCCACTGCTCGGCTTCACCGCGCCGCACCCGCGTACACTGGAATCAACCACGCGCTCCTTCACGCCCAATGTCGACGACAACCCTCTGCTCGTCGATGCCGATCAGCGCAAGGGTGGCGGTGACGAGAATCTCTGGCTCTTCCGCCGCATTGCGGCACGGCGCAATTTTGAGCCCGGCTTCTACCAGTCGGACATTTGCTTCGTAAACTGGCCGATGATCGACTACATGGACGGAACGATCATCGACGTGTCCGAGGAGGACAAGGCCCGACATCTGAAGGCCGCCGCTGATCTCTCCTATTCGGTCTTCTATTGGCTGCAGACAGAGGCGCCACGCATCGATGGCGGCCAGGGTTACCGGGGCTTGAGGCTTCGCGGCGACATCACCGGCACCGAACATGGCCTCGCCATGGCGCCCTATATCCGTGAAAGCCGCCGCATCAAGCCGGTCACCCGCATTACCGAGCAGGATCTCTCCTATGCGGTGCGCGGCGACAAGGGCGCGGTCACCTATCGCGACAGCATCGGCATCGGCATGTATCGTATCGACCTGCACCCCTCGACCGGCGGCGACAACTATATCGACGTGCCGTCCTGCCCCTTCGAGATTCCGCTCGGCGCTCTTCTGCCGCAGCGCATGACGAACCTCATTGCAGCCGGCAAGAATATCGGCACCACCCACATCACCAATGGCTGCTACCGCCTACACCCGGTCGAATGGAATATCGGCGAAGCGGCCGGCATGCTCGCGGCCCACTGCCTCGATAAGAGGCTGAAGCCTCACCAGGTCCAGGAAAACGACGCACATCTCCGCGACTTCCAGAGGGAAATCGTCCGGGAGGGCATCGAAATTCGCTGGCCGGTCATCGCGGCCTACTGAGCAGCCATTCGGACAACCCATCTTTGGAGGAGGAACGGGAATGAACAAGAATAGGACACTGAAATCGGCAATAGCGGCGCTTGCACTTACCGTGCCGCTTGCCTGGAGCGGCATCGCCAATGCGCAGGATGCCATCAACCTGCGCATGACCATTTGGAGCGCGGCAGAAGCGCATCTGAAGCTCTTCAACGAGATCGCCGCCGGCTTCAAGAAAGATCACCCCAACGTCACCGTGACCTTCGAGTCGCTGCCATTCGACAGCTATACGACAGCGCTCACCACCCAGATCGCCGGTGGTAATGCGCCTGATATGGCTTGGATTTTCGAGACGACGGCTTACGACTTCGTCAATTCCGGCGCGCTTTATCCGCTCACCGATACGCTGAAGGCAACACCGGGCTACAATCTCGACGAAGTGAGCGCGACGGCGACCGAGCGCTGGCAGAAGGACGGCACGCTTTATGCCTATCCCTTCTCCACCTCACCCTTTGCAGTATTCGTCAACAACGACCTGATCAAGGCGGCCGGGGCAAAGACACCTGCCGAGCTGATTGCCGCGGGCGAATGGACCTGGGAGAACGCGATCGCGACGGCTTCGGCCGTCGGCCAGAAGGGCAAGGGCGGCCTCATCGTGCGCGATTTCAACTATCAGATCTGGCAGAATCTCACTTCGATCTGGAACGGCTTTGGTGCTGCCCCCTGGAGCGCCGATGGCAAGACCTGCACGATGGCCGAGAAGCCGATGGTCGATGCGCTCACCTTCGTCCATGACGCGATCTTCAAGCAGAAGGCGATCCCCGGTCCCGGCGAAAACGTCGACTTCTTCGCCGGCAATGCGGCGATGACCATCACCCAGATCAGCCGCGCCTCGCTGCTGCCGAAAGACAAGCCCTTCTCCTGGGATCTCGTGCCGCTGCCGAAGGGGCCGGCTGGAGACTACGCGCTGATCGGCCAGGCCGGCATCGGCGTCATGCAGTCGGGCAAGAACGCCAAGACGGCCGCCGAATTCATCGCCTATATGACGAACGCGGAAAACTCGGCCAAGCTCAGCCAGTTCTTCCCCTCGGCCCGCAAGTCGCTGCTCAACGCCGAGGTGCTGAAGAAGACCAATCCGCTGCTCAGCCAGGAACAGATCGACAAGGTCGTCATCGCCGGCATCGCGACTGGCAAGGTCATTCCCGGCCATACGGGCTTTGCCCAGATCCAGCAGACCGTGCGCTCCGGCCTCGACGCTGTCTGGCGTCCGGATGCGGATGTCGCCGGCACGCTCCAGACGATCTGCGGCCAGATCGGCCCGCTGCTCAAGCGCTGAGGAATTTAAAATGGCTGTCGCACAGGATAACGCAACACTGGAAGGCCGCTCCTCGTCGCCGTTCTGGACGGTTGCGCGGCGCGACAGCCTCGCCGGTTTTCTGTTCATCGCTCCGCAGCTGATCGGCATCACCATCTTCGTGCTGATCCCGCTCGGTCTGGTCTTCTGGTATTCGCTGCACGAATGGAACGTGCTTGCTAATACCTTCACCTATACGGGCACGCAGAACTACCAGATGCTGATTGAGGATCCGAACCTGCTGCAGGTGCTCGGTTCGACCGCCATCTTCTCCGCCGGGCTTGTGGTTCTCAACCTGTCGCTGGCCTTGCTGCTGGCGGTGCTGTTGAACCAGAAACTCGCGGGCATCACGATCTTCCGGACGTTGTTCTTTTCGCCTGTTGTCGTGTCGCTGGTGGCCTGGACGATCGTCTGGGGGTTTCTGTTGCAGAAGAACGGCGGCATCAACGGCATGCTGCTGCTGTTTGGCATCGAGGGTCCTAACTGGCTGCGGGGTGAAACCACCGCGATGATCTCGGTCATCGTCGTGCAGGTGTTCAAGAATGTCGGCCTCAATATGATCCTGTTTCTTGCAGCCCTTCACGGCGTGCCGAACGAGCTCTATGAGGCGGCCCGCATCGATGGCGCCCCGCGGTTCAAGCAGTTCCACCGCATTACCCTGCCGCTGATCAGCCCGACTATCCTGCTCACCTCGATCATTACAATCGTCGGATCGCTGCAGGTCTTCGCGCAGATCGCGGTGCTCACACAGGGTGGGCCGGGCCTCTCGACGACGGTGCTCGTCTACTACCTCTACCAGCAGGCCTTCCAGTTCCATTTCTTCGGCTACGGCTCCACGCTGTCGATCCTGCTCTTCCTAATCGTCGCCATACTGACCTTCGCCCAGTGGCAATTGCGCAAGAGGATCGTATTCTATGAAAGCTGAGATCTCGCCGCGGATGAGGGTTATTCTCTACGGGCTGATGTGCGTGCTGCTCATCCCCTTCGTCTTCCCGACCTGGTGGATGGTCACCTCTTCGGTGAAGCCGATCAGCGATATCTTCGCCTTTCCGCCGCAACTTCTCCCGCAGAGCTATGACTGGACGACCTATGGCAAGGTCTTCGAGCTGCAGCCTTTCGTGAAACAATACTGGAACTCGGCCTATATCGCCGCCCTGGTGACAATCGGCACGATGGTCGTTTCGTCGATGGCCGGCTACGCTTTCGCACGTATCAGGTTTCCCTTCGCCAATACGATCTTCATGGTCGTGCTGCTCGGCCTTTTGATCCCGTCGGAAGTCACGATCGTGCCGCTCTTCCAGATGTTTTTGAAGGCGGGCATGGTCAACACCCATTGGCCGCTGATCCTTGTGCCGATCTTCGGAGCGCCGAGTGTTTTTGCCACCTTCGTCATGCGGCAGTTTTTCGTGACGCTGCCGGTCGAGCTTGAAGAGGCAGCTCGCGTCGATGGTCTCGGGCGTTTCAAGATCTTCCGCAAGATCGCCCTGCCGCTTGCCAGGCCGGCACTGGCTTCCGTTGCGATCTTCACCTTCCTGCACTCCTGGAATCTCTATCTCGAACCGATCGTGTTCCTGTCGAGCGCGGATAAATTCACTCTGCCCCAGGCGCTCACCCAATATACCGACGCCTATGGCGGGCCGATGTGGAATATCCAGCTCGCCGCAGCAACACTCACGGCGCTGCCCGTCCTCATCGTCTTCATCATCGCGCAGAAGCAATTCGTCGAAGGCCTCGCGCATACCGGCCTCAAGGGCTGAAGAACCGGATTTTCCTCATGGCTGACGTTACCCTTTCCCGTGTCCGCAAGAGCTATGGCGCTCTCGACATCATTCATGGCGCTGACCTCGGCATCCGAGACGGCGAATTCGTCGTGCTGGTCGGGCCTTCGGGCTGCGGCAAGTCCACTTTGCTCAGGATGATCGCCGGGCTTGAGACGATTACCGGCGGCGATATCAGGATCGGCGGACGAGTGGTCAACGATCTCGACCCAAAGGATCGCGACATCGCCATGGTCTTCCAAAACTACGCGCTCTATCCGCATATGACGGTCGCGACCAATATGGGCTTCTCGTTGGAGCATCGCGGTAGCAGCAAGGTGCAGATCGCTGAGCGGGTGACATGGGCAGCCGATATCCTCGGCCTGTCTCACCTGCTCGATCGTTATCCGCGCCAGCTCTCCGGCGGCCAGCGCCAGCGCGTCGCCATGGGGCGGGCGATCGTTCGCAATCCACAGGTCTTTCTGTTCGACGAGCCGTTGTCGAACCTCGACGCCAAGCTGCGCGTTGTCATGCGTGGCGAAATCAAGAGCCTGCACCAGAGGCTCAAGACCACGACCATTTATGTCACCCATGACCAGGTGGAAGCCATGACCATGGCCGACAAGATCGTCGTGCTGAACGCTGGCAGAGTGGAGCAGATTGGCGCGCCGCTCGACCTCTATGACCGCCCGGCCAACCAGTTCGTGGCCGGTTTCATCGGATCGCCATCCATGAATTTCCTGAACGGCACAATCACCGATAAGGGGTTTGCAGCACCCGGCATTGTCTTGCCACTGCCACAAACTGCACCTGAATTGAGCGACCGCGAGGCTGTTTACGGCATCCGGCCCGAACATTTCTCGCTCAACGACGCTGGCGTGCCGGCCGAGATCATCCTGGTCGAGCCGATGGGTTCGGAAACCCAGGTGACGATGAAGCTCGGCGAGACGCAGGTCACCGGCGTCTTTCGTGAGCGCGTATTAATGTCTCCGGGCGTGACGATCCGCGTCCGGCCGGAGCTTTCCAATATCCACCTCTTCGCGGCCGATGGCGGCCAGCGTCTGAACTGAGGCCGTTCCCATGCCGACCTATCCGGAAACCAGGCTCACAAAAGCACTACGCGACGGTGATTTCCCGGTCATCGTCTCGCTCGCGCGTCACGATCTCGACTTCGCCAAGGCTGCCATCGAGGCTGGTGCCTTTGCGATCAAGGTCCATCTCAACGCCTATCATCGCGCCACCGGCACGACCTTCGGCAGCTTTGCCGAAGAGCGACCGTTTTTCGAGGATCTTGCAACGCTCGGCGTGCCGCTTCTTGTCATGGCCGGGCAGGAAAGGGTTCCTAGCCCACAAGAGATGGACGCGCTCGCCGATCTAGGCTTCGAGGGCTTCAACATCTATGTCAGCGACATGCAGCCGCATCTGCTGCAATCGAAGTTGCGGCCCATTCCTGCGCTTGGCGAGGCGAGTACGGACGAGGACTTGATGAGGATTCTCGACATTCCCGGCGCGATGATGGAAGCCTCGGTTGCTTCCTTTGCCGACTATGGAAAGCCGCTCGACGAGACCGATCTTGATCGCTACCGGACCATCGCGAGCAAGGCGGGTATTCCGGTCATCGCGCCAAGCCAGAAGAAGTTTGTGCCTGATGATGTGCCGAAGCTGAGGGACGCGGGCATCGCGGCCCCTCTGCTTGGCGTTATCGTGACCGGCACAACGCCGGAGAGCATGAGAGCGGCGGTCAAGCCGATCGTCGCTGCAGCGCGACGATAAATTTCAGCGCCGATCGCCGCGGTCTTACTCCGCGGCCAGTTTCGCCTGGTCATTGGCCTCGACAATCGACTGCAGGACGGAGAGTTCCTCTGCCGTCAGATCCGTGAGCGGCGCGCGCACGGCGCCCGGATCGCGGCCGATGACTTTCAGCCCGGCCTTGATGATGGAGACTGCATAGCCCTTCTTGCGGTTGCGCAGCGCGACGAAGGGGAAGAAGAAATCCTTCAAGATCTGGTCGACGGTCTTCTGGTCGCCTGCCCTGAGCGCCTTGTAGAAGCGTTGCGAAAGAGCCGGCACGAAGTTGAAGACCGCCGAGGAGTAGGTGGTAACGCCGGCGGCGAAATAGGCCTGAGCGTAGACTTCGTGGGTCGGCATGCCGCCGACATAGACGAGCCGGTCGCCAATCTTGGTGGTGATCTCGATGACCCGATCGACATCGCCGACACCGTCCTTGAACCCGACGAGATTGGGGCACTCATCGCAAAGCTGAGCGATGCTGTCGGCCGACAGGATCGCGTTGTCCCTGTTATAGACGATCACGCCGATCCCGACCGACTGGCAGACAGCCTTCACATGGGCGACAAGCCCGGCCTGCTCGGCAAACATCAGATAGGGCGGAAGAAGGAGCAGGCCATCGGCACCGGCCTTTTCCGCAGCGCGCGCAATATCGATGGCAAGTGACGTGCCATAGCCAGTGCCGGAGATGATCGGCGTTTTGCCTGCCGCAGCCTTGGCGGCGCGAATGACGGCGGGGATTTCGGCCGGATTGAGGGAGAAAAATTCACCCGTGCCCCCAGCGGCAAAAAGTGCGCTGGCATCAAAACCGGCAAGCCAGTTCACATGGTCGCGGTATGCGGCTTCGTTGAACTTGTTCTCGCTGTCGAAATGCGTGACCGGGAAGGAGAGGAGGCCGTCGCCCACGGCTTTCTTGATGGCGTTGGGATCCATGTTGAATTCCTTGAATAATTGCTGATTGAAGGTGAGCGCGTCGCTCACATATGACCGGCTTCCATCGCTTCGAGCACCGCGGCGATGTAACCGTAGCAGAAGCTGAAGGCGACGCCCGTCGCGTCGCGACCGCTGATGCGCGGCACATGGTCTGGCATGACCATATATTTGTAGCCGACCTCGCGGTAGACCTTCAGCGACCGCACCATGTCCATGTCGCCTTCATCGGGAAAGGTTTCCATGAAGGAGAGCTTGCCGCCGCTGATGTTGCGGAAGTGCAGGTTGAAGATCTTTCCGCGCGCGCCGAACCAGCGGATGATGTCGTCGATCTCCTCGCGCGGATTGTCGAGCATCTCGCCGATCGAACCCTGGCAGAAATTCAGGCCATGATAGGGGCTTTCGCGCATCTGCACGAATTTCTTCAGTCCATCGACAGTGCCGAGGACCCGGGTGACGCCACGATAGCCCGGCGGCGTATAGGGATCATGCGGATGGCAGGCGAGGCGCACCCTGTTGCTCTCTGCAACGGGAACCACGCGCTCCAGGAAATAGTCGATACGCTCCCAGTTCTCATCTTCCGAGAGGACGCCGGCAAGACCGGGCGCAGCCCGCTGATCGGCCTGGTCCCAGCGAAAGGCCTCGTTCAGAGAACCGCCACGACCTTTTTCAAGCTCCGTCCGGGGAATGCCGATGAGGTTGAGATTGTATTTCGTCGCAGGAATGCCAGCCTTCGCGCAATTCTCGATCATCCGGCAGACAGCATCGATCTGCCGGTCGCGTTCCGGACCAGCCAGCAGGATGTCGGGATAGGATGCGTTTTCGATCGGCTTGGAGGGCAGGGGAAGCTGGATCATGTCCAGAACGAGACCGAAGCTCTCCACGTGATCGCGATGACGCTCGAGATCCTCCAGCGTCCAGCTCGACGGCGCACCCGGCGGGTCAGCGGAAATATGCTTTACGCCCAGCTGGGCAAAAACGCGAAAATCATCGTCGTCCCGCGCGGCGACCTGGGTTCCCAAATACACGATTAACCTCCCGATCATTCAAACAATGTCATATGACATAATATGAATTTCGGAAGTTGTCGAGCCTCATTGCTGCTCTGCAAGCATCCGGTATCGTCGCTGGCTCGCCATCATATGCGCGCGCATGGCCTGTCTCGCACGGTCAGGGTCCTGCTCGGCGATAGCCGCCAGGATCTCACCATGCTCTGCATGAACTTTTTCGAGATAGGCGCGGTCGTTGGCTTCCGGCAAGGTCGGGAATTGACCGCGCGGGATCGCGCGCGGCCCGAAATGACGCAGGGCGTCGATGTAGAATCTGTTGTTCGAGGCGTTGGCTATGGCAGTATGGAATTCATAATCGGCCTCCACCGTAGGCTCGCCGCTCTCGATGAGTTGGGCCATTTTCCGGTTGGCGAGCCGAATTGCCGCCTCCTGTTCGGCTGTTCTGCGATAGGCCGCAATAGCGGCAGCTTCTCCTTCGACCGCCATACGAAATTCCAGCAATTCCAGTGTTTCCGGAATGCTCTTTACCTCGACCGGCGTCAGAATCAGCCCGCCATGTGCCTTGGGATCGGACACGAAGACGCCCTTGCCTTGAACGGGCCGGACGAATCCGGCCGCGCGCAGGTCGGCGATCGCCTCCCGCACGACCGTGCGGCTGACACCGAAGGCCGCCTCAAGCTGGGGTTCGGTTGGAAGCTGATCTCCCTCGCGAAGCTTTCCCGTCTCGATCTGCATGCGCAACTGGTCGATCACCTGCTGCGCCAAGCGCTGCCTGCCACGCGTGCCCGCCACCATTTCGTCGTTCCCCATTTTATTCGCCTCTGTCCGCATGACGCTTGCAAAGCGCGTTGAAAAATCATAATACGACATACGGACGACATATTATGTCTTGTATAGTAACTCAGGGAGGAGTTGCAATGAAGCATTTTTCCAGAAGCTTGTTTGTTGGTGTCGCATTCTGCGCGCTGACCTTGGCGGCGCCGGCACTTCAGGCGGCCACGCCTGCCGATCAGCTGGTGATCGGCACCTCGCTTGCCCAGGTTCTTTCGCTGGACCCACAGCAAGCGACGGAGGCCAAGGCCAACGAAATCATGTCGAACCTCTACGATCGCTTGGTTGCCTCGACGCCTGACGGCAAGATCGTGCCGCAGCTTGCCGAAAGCTGGCAGGTCGATGACAAGGGGATCACGTTCAAGCTGCGCGAAGCGACTTTCGCCTCCGGAAATCCGGTGACGTCCAAGGACGTCGTCTATTCGCTCGCCCGTTTGCTGAAGCTTGATCAGGCCGCAGCCGCCAACCTGAAGCGTGTCGGCTATACGAAGGACAATATCGATCAACTGGTCAAAGCCGTCGACGACAAGACGGTGCGCATCGATCTTTCGGGCGAGGTAACATCGGAGCTTCTGCTTTACCGTCTGGCCATGGTCATTGCGAGCGTCGTCGACAGCGTTGAGGTCCAGAAGCATGTCGCCAACGACGACTATGGCAATGCTTGGCTGAGAACGCATTCGGCCGGCTCAGGACCGTTCACGTTGAACCGCTGGGCGCCCAATGAACTCGTCATTCTCGACGCCAACAAGAACTATGTTGCTGGTGCTCCGAAGATGCGCCGCGTCATCGTCCGCCATGTTCCCGAAAGCCAGGTGGAACGCCTGATGCTGGAACGCGGCGATATCGACATAGCAAGTGCAATGACCGCGTCGGATCTCGCCACCTTCGATAACAAGAAGGGCTTCGAGATCCAGCGTGTGCCCACAGGTGGCTTCTACGTGCTGTCGATGAATGCCGGTAACAAATACCTGTCGAACCCGAAGGTGCGCGAAGCGATCGCCTACGGTATCGACTACAAGGGGATCGAGAAGACTATCATGGGTCCTTACGGGCGTGCGCGTACCGTGCCTGTTCCCGAGAACTTCGAATATGCAATCCCAAGCCCCGATTGGCACCTCGATGTCGCCAAGGCGAAGGAGCTTCTTGCCGAAGCCGGCTTCAAGGATGGCTTTTCGGTCAGTCTGAAAACCATCGCACAGACGCCCCGCATCGATCTTGCCACCGCAATCCAGGCTTCGCTCGCTCAGATCGGCATCAAGGTCGACATCCAGCAGGGCAACGGATCCGACATCATCGCGGCCCACCGGGCCCGGAATTTCGATCTCCTCATTCCGCAGACAGGCGCCTACATGCCGAATGTGCTCGGGGCGATGGAGCAGTTCGCCTCCAATCCCGACAATTCTCTCGAGGCAAACAATGCAGGTAACTTCGTTTGGCGCTCGGCATGGGACATTCCCGAACTGACGGCTCTGACGGCAAAAGCCTCGCTCGAGGCAGACCCGAAGAAACGCGGCGAACTCTACGTCGAGATGCAGAAGATGTTCGTGGATCAGAAGCCGGCCGTTCTGCCGATGTTCGAGCGCTTCGAGCCCATCGTGCTGAATAGTGACGTCCATGGCTATGTCGGCCATCCGAACCAGACGACGCGCCTTGAGGGCGTCACGAAAGCCGAGACCGATTAAGCAAGGTCGCCGATCATGAAGGAACTCTCCGTCAAGGAACTTGCGCGTCGGGTGGCACACCTGGCCGTCAGCCTGTTCATCCTGCTGTGCGTCACTTTCGTGATCGGCCGTATTCTTCCTGCCGATCCTGTCGGAGCGATCGTCGGCGAGCTGGCAGACCCGGCCGCCTATGCCGCCATGCGCCAGAAGCTTGGTCTGGACCTGCCGATCTACCAGCAGTTCCTGATCTACCTGAATGGCCTGGCGCATGGCGATTTCGGAACGGCGGTGCTGACTGGCAATCCGGTCTCTTCGGATCTTGCCCAGGCATTTCCCGCAACCTTCGAACTCGCCACCCTGGCGATCCTGATCTCGACCTTCGTCGGCGTTCCGCTCGGGCTGACGGCGGCGCTCTTTCGAGACACTTTTATCGACAAGATCGCCCGGATCGTGGCGCTTGTCGGTCATTCGATCCCGGTCTTCTGGTTCGGGATCGTCGGCCTAGTGATCTTCTACGCCGGACTGAACTGGGTAGGAGGTCCCGGGCGTGTCGATGTCTTCTACGAGGGCATGGTGACACCGCAAACGGGACTGCTGCTTGTCGACAGCCTGCTGCAGGGAGAGACGGAGATCTTCTGGAATGCGGCTGGTCACATCATCCTGCCGGCTGTCATCCTGGCCTATGCCGCCATGGCCTATATTACCCGCATGACCCGCAGCTTCACTCTTGAGCAATTGAGCCAGGATTATGTGATTGCCGCGCGTGCAAAGGGTGTCGGCCCGGCCCGTACCGTCATCGGTCACGTCCTGCCGAATATCGCCGTCCAGTTGATCACCATCCTGGCTATTTCCTATGGCGGCCTCCTGGAAGGCGCCGTCGTGACAGAGATCGTCTTTTCCTGGCCGGGTATCGGTCAATATATGACGAACGCACTCATGATCGGCGACATGAATGCCGTCGTTGCCGCCACCATCATCATCGGCTTTATCTTCATGTTCCTCAATTTCCTGGCGGACATCGCCTATGCGATATTCGATCCGCGGACGCGGGAGGCTGCGCAATGAGCGATGCAATCCAAACCGACCTCACTGTGCGCCCACCGAGCCTGCCTGCACGGATCTCAGGCTCGATGATGCGGATCGTCTCAAGGCTGGGGCAGGAACCGCTCGGCATGGCCGGTTTTGTTATCCTGGCTATCCTCTGCGTCGTCGCGATCCTTGCGCCTTTGCTCGCGCCCTATGATCCCAACATCCAGGTCCTGTCCGATGCGCTGCAGCCGCCGAGTGCCGCGCATTGGGCGGGCACCGATGAGTTCGGCCGGGATATTCTGAGCCGCTTGATCTACGGAACGCGGATCACCGTCCAGACTGTCCTTTCGATCTCCCTGATCGTCGGTCCGATTGGCCTGCTGATCGGTGTCGTCGCCGGCTTCTTCGGTGGTCGCACGGACGCGCTCTTGATGCGGGCAACGGATATCGTCCTGTCCTTTCCCTCGCTGATCCTGGCGCTGGCATTCGCCGCCGCACTCGGGGCCGGGCTGACGACGGCAATCATCGCCATTTCGCTCACGGCATGGCCACCGATCGCCCGCCTGGCGCGCGCCGAGGCGCTGGTCGTCAGAAATGCCGACTATGTTGCGGCAGGCCGCCTCTCTTGCGCC
>NZ_AJWE01000043.1:0-19264 GCF_000281145.1 Rhizobium sp. CF142
TCGGTGCAGGCATCGTTGCTTCCATCATCGAGTAATCGGAATTATCCCCGATTTTAGGAAAAACCCCGCTGGAGACGGCGGGGTTTTTTCGTTTTCCGGCATCCTCATGCGTTCCTGAGATGTTGTAAAAATATCGTTAAGATGCCCCATAACAGTATTTTGTTCATCTAGCGTTCAGAAAGCGTTTTGCGTTCCGGCATTTTTAGTCCAGACTCCTCATTATAGAGAGGAGAGTAGGATGATTCACAAGGCTACATTCGTTGCGACGATTTTCGCGATGTATGTTTTCACGATGTTTTTCATCGCTGCAATTCCGCAGGAAGTTGTTCAGGCAGCTGGCGTGCAGATAGACGAAGTAAGCGTCGTTAAATGATAGCATGACTGGATCGCCGGACATTCCGGCGGGCCGTAAAAGTAACAGCGCAGGTGCTTCCGGGAGGAAGCTCCTGGCCGGGGTGGGTTTGAACCTACCCCATGAGACGCTCGCTTGCTCTTCGCGCGGAAGAGCTTATCTATGCCTCCGATTTCATGACGCGGAGGATATTCCATGAAAAAGCGCATTCTCTTCACTGGCGGTTCGGGCAAGGCGGGACGTCATGCCGTGCCGTGGCTCATCAACGTTGGCTATGATGTGCACAATGTCGATCTCGTGCCGCTCGAAAGCCCTGGTGTCACCAATCTCATCGCCGACATCACCGACAGCGGCCAGATGTTCAACGCGCTTTCCATGCACCGGGACTTTCCGGATCTGGAAGCGGGCAAGGGCGTACAGCCTTTCGACGCAGTCGTGCATTTTGCGGCGGTGCCGCGTATCCTGATCAAGCCTGATAACGAGACTTTCCGCATCAACACGATGGGCACCTATAATGTCATCGAGGCGGCGGTGAAGCTCGGTATCCGAAAGATCATCGTCGCGTCGAGCGAGACGACCTATGGCGTCTGCTTCGCCGAGGGCCATCGCGACTTCCACCAGTTCCCCTTGGATGAGGACTATGATGTCAATCCGATGGATTCCTACGGCCTCTCCAAGGTCCTGAACGAGAAGACGGCGCGCGCTTTTGCCGAGCGCTCAGGCTTCGATATTTACGCGCTGCGCATCGGCAACGTCATCGAGCCGCATGAATACGAGAAATTTCCGACCTATTTCGCCAATCCGGAAATGCGCAAGCGCATCGCCTGGAGTTATATTGACGCGCGCGACCTCGGCCAAATCGTCCATCGCTGCATTGAGAAGGACGGATTGGGCTTCCAGGTCTTTAATGCCGCCAACGACACGGTTTCGGCCAATACCCCGTCGAGAGAGCTCGCCAAACGATTCTTCCCGAATGTGCCCTTCACCCGTGAGATCGGCGAATATGAGGGCCTGCTTTCCAACCGGAAGATTCGCGAGGTGCTCGGCTTTAAGGAAGAGCACGACTGGCGCAAATATGTAAAAGTCTGAGATTCCGGTCAGAAAACTCTTGCGGTCGGGCGCATTCAATTTCGCGTCCGGCCGCCAGATACGTTGCTGTCGGCCACTTCTTCCGATCGCCTGCGGAGAATGGTTCTGAAAATCAAAAATCGCTCTTGCATATCCCGAGCCGCCGTTTTAAAGGGAGCGCCATGCTTTCACCGGCTGATGATCTCAAGGTCAACAGGCTGAATGCAAAGCGTAAAGGGGTATAGCTCAGTTGGTAGAGCGGCGGTCTCCAAAACCGCAGGTCGTAAGTTCGAGCCTTACTGCCCCTGCCATTTTTCCTTGAACGGACAGCGCGGACGTGAACGCAGCGTTCCGGCGAGGATTGAGCATATGGCGACAAATTTCGTTAAACATCGGTTTCCCTCTTGTGTATTCGGAAATCGATGTTTATTTAGGGTTCAACAGACACGCGGTGCGTGGGGCTGATAGTTTCAGCTTTACGCGCCGTAATTGCGTGGGCAGTCGATGGCATCCAAATCCAATCCATTCGCGTTTCTGCAGCAGGTCCGCACGGAGACGTCTAAAGTTACTTGGCCGTCGCGCCGCGAGACGATGATCTCGACGGTCATGGTGCTGTTTATGGTTGTTTTTGCTGCGCTGTTTTTCTTTGCCGCCGACCAGCTCATTGGCTGGGCCCTGAGCTTTGTGCTCAATACCGGCAACTGATACGAGTGGAGATGAAAATGGCGGCACGTTGGTACATCGTCCACGCATATTCTAATTTTGAAAAGAAGGTGGCTGAGGACATCGAGAACAAGGCTCGCCAGAAGGGGCTTGAGCACCTGTTTGAGAAGATCCTCGTGCCGACCGAAAAGGTGGTGGAAGTGCGCCGCGGCCGCAAGGTCGATTCCGAGCGCAAGTTCTTCCCGGGCTATGTCATGGTTCGTGCGAACCTGACGGATGAGGCCTATCACCTGATCAAGAATACGCCGAAGGTCACGGGCTTCCTTGGCTCGGACAATAAGCCCGTTCCGATTCCGGATTCTGAGGCTGAGCGCATCCTCGGTCAGGTTCAGGAAGGGGTCGAGCGGCCGAAGGCTTCGGTTACCTTTGAAATCGGCGAGCAGGTTCGCGTTTCCGATGGTCCGTTCGCTTCGTTCAACGGCACGGTTCAGGATGTGGACGAAGAGCGTTCGCGCCTGAAAGTGGAAGTGTCGATCTTTGGTCGCGCTACGCCGGTCGAGCTGGAATACGCTCAGGTCGAGAAGGTCTGATTTTCGAGATCGAGGTTCGGTCACTTGTGACCGTTCCTCGGGCGGCGAAAGCCGCATCGCGTGGAAGGTGAGGGGTCTTAAGCCAGGTCCTAACGATCCGCACCACGCAACCGCAGCCGCCGGAGTGATCCGGCATCAAGGGCCGGGAAACCGGTCATCAGTGAAAGGCAGAGAGATATATGGCTAAGAAAGTTGCAGGCCAGCTCAAGCTGCAGGTCAAGGCAGGATCGGCAAACCCGTCCCCGCCGATCGGCCCGGCGCTTGGTCAGCGTGGCATTAACATCATGGAATTCTGCAAGTCGTTCAACGCGGCTACGCAGGAAATGGAAAAGGGTATGCCGATCCCGGTCGTCATCACCTATTACCAGGACAAGTCCTTCACCTTCGCCATGAAGCAGCCTCCGGTCAGCTACTGGCTGAAGAAGGAAGCGAAGATCCAGTCCGGTTCCAAGACCCCGGGCAAGGGCGCAAAGGCCGGTACCCTCACCAAGGCTCAGATCAAGACGATCGCCGAAGCCAAGATGAAGGATCTGAACGCAGCGGATATCGAAGGTGCAATGGCGATGATCGAGGGCTCTGCCCGCGCCATGGGCCTGGAAGTGGTGGGTTAAGACCATGACAGGCAAGCGCACTCAGAAGATCAACGAAGGTGTTGATCCGACCAAGCTCTACGCTCTGACGACCGCCATCGGCATGGTCAAGGAACGTGCTGTCGCAAAGTTCGATGAAACCATCGAAGTTTCGATGAACCTCGGCGTCGACCCGCGTCACGCAGACCAGATGGTCCGCGGCGTCGTCAACCTGCCGAACGGCACCGGCCGTACGGTTCGCGTTGCTGTTTTCGCTCGTGGCGTCAAGGCTGATGAAGCCAAGGCTGCCGGCGCAGATATCGTTGGCGCGGAAGAGCTCGTTGAAATCGTTCAGGGCGGCAAGATCGACTTCGATCGCTGCATCGCCACCCCGGATATGATGCCGCTCGTCGGCCGCCTCGGTAAGGTTCTCGGCCCGCGTGGCATGATGCCGAACCCGAAGGTCGGCACGGTTACGATGGATGTCGCTGGTGCCGTCAAGGCTTCCAAGGGCGGCGCTGTCGAGTTCCGCGTCGAGAAGGCTGGTATCGTTCACGCCGGCATCGGCAAGGCATCCTTCGATGCCAAGGCTCTGGAAGAAAACATCCGTGCCTTCGCTGACGCCGTCATCAAGGCAAAGCCGGCTGGCGCCAAGGGCAACTACGTCAAGCGCGTAGCCCTCTCCTCGACCATGGGTCCGGGCGTCAAGATCGAAGTCGGCTCGGTCACCGCAGCCGTTACTGCTGCTTAAGTTTCATCGGGCTTCGGCCCGATTGTAAAGAATTCCGGCCTCGCAAGAGGCCGGAATATTCCGGAGAAATCCGGAATCCTGTCCGAGATTGCAGGTGGTTTTCCCTTAATCACTGTTGCCTGCATGAGACGGGTAAGACCCGAATTGCATGAAGTTCTGCTTCTAGGAAATCGGTTCGAGCCTTGGATGCCTTGTGCCTCCTTTGCCTTAATTGGCGCGGAGCGCGAGGGGACAGGATCCTCAAGCGTCGCTTGGGATCGCTTCTGATCCCAGGAGGCAAAGGCAACCCGGTGGGTCCGTTCAATCGGTCCCATCAACTGGAGATAGGCAGTGGAAAGAGCGGAAAAACGCGAATTCGTCACGGAACTGAACGATGTCTTCAAGGCATCCGGCTCGGTTGTCGTGGCCCACTATGCTGGTGCTACAGTCGCACAGATGAACGATTTTCGTTCGAAGATGCGCGCTGCTGGCGGCACCATCAAAGTCGCGAAGAACCGCCTGGCCAAAATTGCCCTTCAGGGTACGGAAGCGGAAGGGATCGCCGATCTCTTCAAAGGTCAGACCCTCATTGCTTACAGCAATGATCCGATCACCGCTCCGAAGGTCGTCATGGATTTCGCCAAGACCAACGACAAGATCGTTGTCCTCGGCGGCGCCATGGGAACAACCACGCTCAATGCTGAAGCTGTCAAGTCGCTTGCGACCCTGCCTTCGCTCGATGAGCTGCGTGCGAAGCTGCTGGGTATGATCCAGACGCCGGCTACCCGCATCGCTGGGGTTGTTGCAGCACCGGCAAGCCAGCTTGCCCGCGTGTTTGCGGCCTACGCCAAGAAGGACGAAGCCGCTTAAGGCGGTTTTTCGCTGTTTATAATCAACCGGTTCGAACCGAACAAAAGGAACTAGTAAAATGGCTGATCTCGCAAAGATCGTTGACGACCTCTCCTCGCTGACCGTCCTGGAAGCCGCTGAGCTGTCGAAGCTTCTCGAAGAAAAGTGGGGCGTTTCCGCTGCTGCTCCGGTAGCTGTTGCTGCCGCTGCTGGCGGTGCAGGTGCTGCTGCTGTCGTTGAAGAAGAAAAGACCGAGTTCGACGTCATCCTCACGGATGCCGGCGCCAACAAGATCAACGTCATCAAGGAAGTCCGCGCCATCACCGGCCTGGGCCTCAAGGAAGCCAAGGACCTTGTCGAAGCCGCTCCGAAGGCTGTCAAGGAAGGCGTTAACAAGGCTGAAGCCGCTGACATCAAGAAGAAGCTTGAAGACGCTGGCGCAAAGGCCGACGTCAAGTAATCTTGAACGTCTTTTGGGAGACGGTATTTACCGTCTCCCATTTGCCGTTTTTTTGAACGAATTACCCAAAAGCCGCGTGAAAACGGCTTTTGGGTAATGGGTTCTTCAAGAGCATGGTCTCGAACCGAGGCGCCAAGGCAATCCGGCCTGGCTGTTTCGGGAGGTGGGACGAGGTTGAACTATCCATTGGTTGACGGGATCGACTGGCCATCGGTTCCCGTCCGTTGCAGGCCCGGATGCAATTTTTGAAGGAGCGACGATGGCTCAGACCCTTACGTTCAATGGTCGCAGGCGCGTACGCAAGTTTTTTGGTAAAATCCCCGAAGTCGCAGAAATGCCGAACCTCATCGAGGTTCAGAAGGCATCCTACGACCAGTTTCTGATGGTTGAAGAGCCCAAGGGCGGTCGTCCCGACGAAGGCCTTCAGGCCGTCTTCAAGTCCGTTTTCCCGATCACCGACTTCTCCGGCGCCTCCATGCTGGAGTTCGTGTCCTATGAATTCGAACCGCCGAAGTTCGACGTCGACGAATGCCGCCAGCGCGACCTGACCTACGCCGCGCCGCTGAAGGTTACTCTCCGTCTCATCGTGTTCGATATCGACGAGGATACCGGCGCGAAGTCGATCAAGGACATCAAGGAACAGTCCGTCTACATGGGCGACATGCCGCTCATGACGAATAACGGTACGTTCATCGTCAACGGCACCGAGCGCGTGATCGTGTCCCAGATGCACCGTTCGCCGGGCGTCTTCTTCGACCACGACAAGGGCAAGAGCCATTCTTCCGGCAAGCTGCTCTTCGCTGCGCGCGTGATCCCGTATCGCGGCTCCTGGCTCGATATCGAATTCGATGCCAAGGACATTGTCTATGCCCGTATCGACCGCCGCCGCAAGATTCCGGTGACGTCGCTGCTGATGGCCCTCGGCATGGACGGCGAGGAAATCCTCGACACCTTCTACACGAAGTCGCTCTACAAGCGCGACGGCGAAGGCTGGCGCATTCCCTTCAAGCCGGAAACGCTGAAGGGTGCAAAGGCGATCACCGAGATGGTCGACGCCGATACCGGCGAAGTCGTTGTCGAAGCTGGCAAGAAGCTCACGCCACGCCTGCTTCGCACGCTCTCCGACAAGGGCCTGAAGGCACTCAAGGCGACGGATGACGATCTGTACGGCAACTACCTCGCCGAAGACATCGTCAACTACTCGACGGGTGAGATCTATCTCGAAGCCGGCGACGAAATCGACGAGAAGACGCTCGGCATCATCCTCGCCAACCATTTCGACGAGATCCCGGTTCTCGGCATCGATCACATCAATGTCGGCGCCTACATCCGCAACACGCTGACCGCAGACAAGAACGAGAACCGTCAGGACGCTCTGTTCGACATTTACCGCGTCATGCGTCCGGGTGAACCGCCGACGATGGATTCGGCCGAAGCCATGTTCAACTCGCTGTTCTTCGATGCGGAGCGTTACGACCTCTCCGCCGTCGGCCGCGTGAAGATGAACATGCGTCTTGACCTCAGCGTCGAAGACACCGTCCGCATCCTGCGCAAGGACGACATCCTGGCCGTGGTCAAGATGCTTGTCGAACTGCGCGACGGCAAGGGCGAGATCGACGACATCGACAACCTTGGCAACCGCCGCGTCCGCTCGGTTGGCGAGCTGATGGAGAACCAGTACCGTCTCGGCCTGCTTCGCATGGAGCGCGCGATCAAGGAACGCATGTCCTCGATCGAAATCGACACGGTCATGCCGCAGGACCTGATCAACGCCAAGCCGGCTGCTGCAGCCGTCCGCGAATTCTTCGGTTCCTCGCAGCTCTCGCAGTTCATGGACCAGGTGAACCCGCTCTCGGAAATCACCCACAAGCGCCGTCTCTCGGCTCTTGGCCCGGGTGGTCTGACCCGCGAGCGCGCCGGCTTCGAAGTCCGCGACGTTCATCCGACGCACTACGGCCGTATTTGCCCGATCGAAACGCCGGAAGGCCCGAACATCGGTCTGATCAACTCGCTGGCGACCTTTGCGCGCGTCAACAAGTACGGTTTCATCGAAAGCCCGTACCGTCGTATCGTCGATGGCAAGGTCACGACCGACGTACTATACCTTTCCGCCATGGAAGAGGCGAAGTACTATGTCGCCCAGGCCAACGCCGAACTGACGTCGGACGGTTCCTTCGTCGATGAATTCGTTGTCTGCCGTCACGCCGGCGAAGTTATGCTCGCCCCGCGCGACAGCATGAACCTGATGGACGTTTCGCCGAAGCAGGTCGTTTCGGTCGCAGCCGCTCTCATCCCGTTCCTGGAAAACGACGACGCCAACCGCGCTCTCATGGGCTCGAACATGCAGCGTCAGGCCGTTCCGCTTCTGCGCGCTGAAGCGCCGTTCGTCGGTACCGGCATGGAACCGGTCGTCGCCCGCGACTCCGGTGCTGCCATCGGCGCGCGCCGTGGCGGTGTGGTCGACCAGGTCGACGCGACGCGTATCGTTATCCGCGCCACGGAAGACCTCGAAGCCGGCAAGTCCGGCGTCGATATCTACCGTCTCCAGAAGTTCCAGCGTTCGAACCAGAACACCTGCGTCAACCAGCGCCCGCTGGTCACCGTTGGTGACGAGGTCAACCGCGGCGACATCCTTGCCGACGGCCCGTCGACCGATCTCGGCGACCTGGCTCTCGGCCGCAACGCGCTCGTCGCGTTCATGCCCTGGAACGGCTATAACTACGAAGACTCGATCCTGCTCTCCGAGCGTATCGTTGCCGACGACGTGTTCACGTCCATCCACATCGAAGAATTCGAAGTGATGGCGCGCGACACCAAGCTTGGTCCTGAGGAAATCACCCGCGACATTCCGAACGTTTCGGAAGAAGCGCTGAAGAACCTCGACGAAGCCGGCATCGTCTATATCGGCGCCGAAGTTCAGCCAGGCGATATCCTGGTCGGCAAGATCACGCCGAAGGGCGAAAGCCCGATGACGCCGGAAGAAAAACTCCTGCGCGCCATCTTCGGTGAAAAGGCATCCGACGTCCGCGATACGTCCATGCGCATGCCGCCCGGCACCTACGGCACGATCGTCGAAGTGCGCGTCTTCAACCGCCACGGCGTTGAAAAGGACGAGCGCGCGATGGCTATCGAGCGCGAAGAGATCGAGCGTCTGGCAAAGGACCGCGACGACGAGCAGGCGATCCTCGACCGTAACGTCTACGGCCGTCTGATCGACATGCTGCGCGGCCAGTCCTCCATTGCAGGCCCGAAGGGCTTCAAGAAGGGCACCGAGCTGTCGAATGCCGTCGTTTCCGAATATCCCCGCTCGCAGTGGTGGATGTTCGCCGTCGAAGACGAAAAGGTCCAGAGCGAGCTCGAAGCACTCCGCGGCCAGTACGACGAATCCAAGTCGCGCCTTGAACAGCGCTTCATGGACAAGGTCGAAAAGGTCCAGCGCGGCGACGAAATGCCTCCGGGCGTCATGAAGATGGTCAAGGTCTTCGTCGCTGTTAAGCGCAAGATCCAGCCGGGCGACAAGATGGCCGGCCGTCACGGCAACAAGGGTGTCGTGTCGCGCATCGTGCCGGTCGAAGACATGCCGTTCCTGGAAGACGGTACGCATGTGGACGTCGTTCTGAACCCGCTCGGCGTGCCCTCGCGCATGAACGTCGGCCAGATCCTTGAGACGCACCTTGGCTGGGCTTGCGCCGGCATGGGTCGTCAGATCGGCGATATGCTGGAGGCCTACAAGGCCAACGGCAACATCGAACCGCTGCGCAAGACGATCGGCGACGTTGTCGGTGACGGTCCGAAGGCCGAACAGGTCAAGGATTTCGACGATGACTCGGTCCTGCGTCTGGCCGATCAGTGGAAGCGTGGCGTCTCCATCGCGACCCCGGTCTTTGATGGTGCGAACGAAGAGAACGTCAATGAGATGCTGCGTCTGGCAGGTCTCAAGGACACAGGTCAGTCGACGCTGTACGACGGTCGTACCGGCGAGCAGTTCGACCGCCAGGTCACGGTTGGCTACATCTACATGCTGAAGCTCAACCACCTGGTCGACGACAAGATCCACGCTCGTTCGATCGGCCCGTACTCGCTCGTTACCCAGCAGCCGCTGGGCGGCAAGGCGCAGTTCGGCGGCCAGCGCTTCGGCGAAATGGAAGTCTGGGCGCTCGAAGCTTACGGCGCAGCCTACACGCTGCAGGAAATGCTGACGGTGAAGTCGGACGACGTTGCCGGTCGCACCAAGGTTTACGAAGCGATCGTCCGTGGCGACGACACGTTCGAGGCCGGCATTCCGGAAAGCTTCAACGTTCTCGTCAAGGAAATGCGCTCGCTGGGTCTCTCGGTCGAGCTCGAAAATTCCAAGGTCGAGGACCTGCAGGCTGCAGGCCAGCTGCCGGACGCAGCCGAGTAACCACTTGATAGGGTGTGCGCTCTTCAAAAGAGCGCACACAGTTCCCGCCGAGGCCCCGTAACGTGTTGGCCGGGCAGGGACGCTTTCGCCGCATTCTGCGGTTATTGTCGTTTAAGCGCTGGCGCGGCTCCCGGGAATTTGCCGCCAACCTCGCAAGCTAAGGGCGCTTTCGCCCATGAAGGAGACAGGCATGAACCAAGAGGTCATGAATCTTTTCAATCCGCAGGTGCCTGCACAGAACTTCGATTCCATCCGGATTTCGATCGCCTCTCCGGAGAAGATTCTTTCCTGGTCCTACGGCGAGATCAAGAAGCCGGAAACCATCAACTACCGTACGTTCAAGCCGGAACGCGACGGTCTCTTCTGCGCGCGCATCTTTGGACCGATCAAGGACTACGAGTGCCTGTGCGGCAAGTACAAGCGCATGAAGTACAAGGGCATCATCTGCGAAAAGTGCGGCGTCGAAGTCACGCTGTCGCGCGTTCGCCGTGAGCGCATGGGCCATATCGAGCTCGCCGCTCCCGTTGCCCACATCTGGTTCCTGAAGTCGCTGCCGAGCCGCATCTCCACGCTGCTCGACATGACGCTGAAGGATGTTGAGCGCGTCCTCTACTTCGAAAACTACATCGTGACCGAGCCGGGTCTGACCGCGCTCAAGGAGCACCAGCTCCTGTCCGAAGAAGAGTACATGCTTGCCGTCGACGAATACGGTGAAGACCAGTTCACGGCCATGATCGGTGCCGAAGCCATCTATGAGATGCTGGCATCGATGAACCTTGAGAAGATCGCTGGCGACCTGCGCTCCGAGCTTGCCGACACCACGTCGGATCTCAAGCAGAAGAAGCTGATGAAGCGCCTGAAGATCGTCGAGAACTTCATGGAATCCGGCAACCGTCCGGAATGGATGATCATGAAGGTCGTTCCGGTCATCCCGCCGGACCTGCGCCCGCTGGTTCCTCTGGACGGTGGTCGTTTCGCGACGTCTGACCTGAACGATCTGTATCGTCGCGTCATCAACCGTAACAACCGTCTGAAGCGCCTGATCGAACTGCGCGCTCCGGGCATCATCATCCGCAACGAAAAGCGCATGCTGCAGGAATCTGTCGATGCGCTCTTCGATAACGGCCGCCGCGGCCGTGTCATCACCGGCGCCAACAAGCGTCCGCTGAAGTCGCTGTCCGACATGCTCAAGGGCAAGCAGGGCCGCTTCCGTCAGAACCTGCTCGGCAAGCGCGTCGACTATTCCGGCCGTTCGGTCATCGTGACCGGTCCGGAACTGAAGCTGCATCAGTGCGGTCTTCCGAAGAAGATGGCGCTCGAGCTCTTCAAGCCGTTCATCTACGCCCGCCTCGACGCGAAGGGTTATTCTTCGACCGTCAAGCAGGCCAAGAAGCTCGTCGAAAAGGAAAAGCCGGAAGTCTGGGATATCCTCGACGAGGTCATCCGCGAGCATCCGGTTCTGCTGAACCGCGCACCGACGCTGCACCGCCTGGGCATCCAGGCCTTCGAACCCACCCTGGTCGAAGGCAAGGCCATCCAGCTGCACCCGCTCGTCTGCACGGCCTTCAACGCCGACTTCGACGGTGACCAGATGGCCGTTCACGTGCCGCTGTCGCTCGAAGCCCAGCTCGAAGCTCGCGTTCTGATGATGTCGACGAACAACATCCTGCACCCAGCAAACGGTGCACCGATCATCGTTCCGTCGCAGGACATGGTTCTCGGCCTGTACTACCTGTCGATCATGAACCAGAACGAGCCGGGCGAAGGCATGGCCTTCTCCGATCTCGGCGAGCTGCACCACGCCCTCGAAACCAAGGTCGTGACGCTGCACACCAAGATCCGCGGCCGCTTCAAGTCGATCGGCGAGGACGGCAAGCCCTACTCGAAGATCTATGAAACGACGCCGGGCCGCCTGCTCATCGGTGAACTCCTGCCGAAGAACGGCAAGGTGACCTTCGATATCTGCAACCAGGAAATGACCAAGAAGAACATCTCCAGGATGATCGACGCGGTCTACCGTCATTGCGGCCAGAAGGACACGGTCATCTTCTGTGACCGCATCATGCAGCTCGGCTTCAGCCATGCCTGCCGCGCCGGCATTTCGTTCGGCAAGGACGACATGGTCATCCCGGACACCAAGGCCAAGATCGTCAACGACACCGAAAATCTGGTGAAGGAATACGAACAGCAGTACAACGACGGTCTCATCACCCAGGGCGAAAAGTACAACAAGGTTGTCGACGCCTGGGGTAAGGCTACCGAAAAGGTCGCCGAAGAGATGATGGCCCGCATTAAGGCTGTCGAGTTCGATCCGGCGACCGGTCGTCAGAAGCCGATGAACTCGATCTACATGATGTCCCACTCGGGCGCTCGTGGTTCTCCGAACCAGATGCGTCAGTTGGGCGGCATGCGCGGCCTCATGGCCAAGCCGTCGGGTGAAATCATCGAGACGCCGATCATCTCGAACTTCAAGGAAGGCCTGACCGTCAACGAGTACTTCAACTCGACCCACGGTGCCCGTAAGGGTCTGGCAGACACCGCTTTGAAGACCGCAAACTCCGGTTACCTGACCCGCCGTCTCGTCGACGTCGCGCAGGATTGCATCGTCACACACGTTGATTGCGGCACCGAAACCGGCCTCACCATGACCGCCATCGTCGATGCCGGTCAGGTCGTTGCCTCGATCGGTGTCCGTATCCTCGGCCGTACGGCCCTCGACAACATCGACCATCCGGTGACCGGCGAGCGTATCGTCGATGCTGGCAAGATGATCCTTGAGCCCGACGTCGTCGAGATCGAGAAGGCCGGTATCCAGTCGATCCGCATCCGTTCGGCACTGACCTGCGAAATCCAGACGGGCGTCTGCTCGGTCTGCTACGGCCGAGACCTTGCTCGCGGTACGCCTGTTAACATGGGCGAAGCCGTCGGCGTTATCGCGGCTCAGTCGATCGGCGAGCCGGGCACGCAGCTCACCATGCGTACGTTCCACCTTGGTGGCACGGCAACCGTGGTCGACCAGTCGTTCCTGGAAGCCTCGTATGAAGGTACGGTGCAGATCAAGAACCGCAACATCCTGCGCAACTCCGATGGCAATCTCGTTGCCATGGGCCGCAACATGACCGTCCAGATCCTGGACGAGCGTGGCGTGGAGCGTTCCTCGCAGCGTGTTGCCTACGGTTCGAAGCTGCATGTCGATGAAGGCGACAAGGTCAAGCGCGGTCAGCGTCTGGCAGAGTGGGATCCCTACACCCGTCCGATGATGACGGAAGTAGCCGGTACGGTTCAGTTCGAAGATGTCGTCGACGGCCTCTCCGTTCTCGAAGCGACCGACGAATCCACGGGTATCACCAAGCGTCAGGTTATCGACTGGCGTTCGACCCCGCGCGGTTCGGACCTGAAGCCTGCCATCGTCATCAAGGATGCAAGCGGCAATGTCGCGAAGCTCTCCCGTGGTGGCGAAGCCCGCTTCCTGCTTTCGGTCGACGCGATCCTGTCGGTCGAGCCGGGCACGAAGGTCTCCCAGGGTGACGTTCTTGCCCGTTCGCCGCTGGAAAGCGCCAAGACCAAGGACATCACCGGTGGTCTGCCGCGCGTCGCAGAACTGTTCGAAGCCCGTCGTCCGAAGGACCACGCCATCATCGCAGAGATCGATGGTACGATCCGCCTCGGCCGCGATTACAAGAACAAGCGCCGCGTCATCATCGAGCCGGCGGAAGACGGTGTCGAGCCTGTCGAATACCTGATCCCGAAGGGCAAGCCCTTCCACCTTCAGGAAGGCGACTATATCGAAAAGGGTGACTACATCCTCGACGGTAACCCGGCTCCGCACGACATCCTGGCGATCAAGGGCGTGGAGGCTCTGGCTTCCTACCTCGTCAACGAAATCCAGGAAGTCTATCGTTTGCAGGGCGTTGTCATCAACGACAAGCACATCGAAGTGATTGTCCGTCAGATGCTGCAGAAGGTGGAAATCACCGATGCAGGCGACTCGACCTATATCGTCGGCGACAATGTCGACCGTATCGAGCTCGAAGACGTCAACGACCAGCTCATCGAGGAAGGCAAGAAGCCTGCCAGCGGTGATCCGGTTCTGCTCGGCATCACCAAGGCATCGCTGCAGACCCCGTCCTTCATCTCGGCCGCGTCCTTCCAGGAAACGACCAAGGTGCTGACGGAAGCTGCGATCGCCGGCAAGACCGACGGCCTGCAGGGTCTGAAGGAAAACGTCATCGTCGGCCGCCTGATCCCGGCCGGTACCGGTGGCACCATGACCCAGATCCGCCGCATTGCGACGGCTCGCGACGACCTGATCCTGGAAGAGCGCCGCAAGGGCTCCGGGGCAGGGGCCGCAACGCCGATGCTGCAGGACCTGGCGAACGAAAGCGCTCCTGCTGCCGAATAACAGGCAGTTCAGAGTTTGGAAATTCAAAGCCGCCCGGAGAAATCCGGGCGGCCTTTCTTTGTCCGGAAATATCTGGATACCTCATTCCAATCGGAAAACGACAAAGCCGCCGGTAAGGCCGGCGGCTTCGCTAAAATCCTCACTATGGCTCAGAGGCCGAGCGCGCTGCGGAGCTCGCTCTTGGCCGCTTCATATTCGGCCTTGTAGTCGTCGTGCTGCATGATCGTCTGGGCGATTGCGATGCCGGAAATGCGGCCGGCTTCGATATCGGTCGGGTAATGGATACCGCCGACAACACGGTTCCAGCCATATTCCCAGGCGCGGGCCATGATCGCATCCTTTTTCTCCGGAACCATGTCGGAGAGTACGACGCCCATCAGCGTGCCGACCGTGGTATGGCCGGACGGATAGGAGCCGGACTTGGAGAGCGGAACAACTGGCTTGATGAGATCGGGATAGAGCAGATGCGGACGCGTGCGTTTCCAGACATCCTTGGCTGGGTCGACGACGGCAGCTTCCGTCTCGACGATACGGTCGAAGAAGGCAGAGAACTTCGGCAGGTTTTCCTTGGTGAACTTCGGATTGCCGATCACGTCTGAATAGCGCCAGATATCCTCCTCGGCGTCGGCAACCGCGCGATCGACCATTTCGGGCGTACGCGTGACCTGGATGGCCAGGACCTCGCCGATCTCGGCCTTGGTTTTGGCCGAGTCATTGGCCGGCGGCGGCGGCAGAAGATCAAGGAGATTGACTTCCTTGGCATCGGTGAAGGGCTTTGCCTTGTCTTCGGCGAAAACCGGCGATGCGATCATGACAGCAAACGCAAGGCCAAGCGCGACGAATTTCGAAATATTACGCATGATAACTCCTTTGGGGGCAACGATTACAATCCGGCTCTAGCCAATGATTGTTGTGTTCGCGTGACACTTCGCATGCTCTCTGCGACATCGGCTGGTCGAGAGGTACGCTGTCAGCGGCCACCTCGATCGGAGGTCGATATCGAAGGCCGGCGGAAGGCGCCCGAACGCAGACGAACTGCCACCGCGATATGCAGTTTGAGGTGCGCAAAAAGATGGGTGTCGAACTTGCTGAGGCCGTTGGCGACGGTTATCGCGATAACACGCTGCGCGCTCGCCGCCCTCATTGATATCGGCCAAAATGGAAAGGTGAGGGCGGGAGGATCAGGCCCGCGCGGCGCGCAGGCCCCGTTCTTTGTCTATAGGCTTAGCTGAAGCGGATGATCGAGACTTCGCCGTCCAGGGCACCCTGATAGGCGGAGGCATGCGGCTCATCGGAGGGAACTTCGGTCAACATGCCGATCTGGTCGAGATCGGCTTCGATGAAGCCTTCCTCGGCAAGAGCGTTCAAGGCTTCGCGCACGGCGCTGTCGTCATCGGCGGCCTTCAGCATGACGTGCAGGTCAACGCCCTCGCTCGTGTCGGATTCATAGCCCTTGCCGATGATGATGAAGATCATCGGTCCGTCGAAATTGTTGTCGTTGTCCGGTGTCCCGATCATCTTCTTGTCCTTCGGCTCTCTAAGAATCGCAATATGCAGATCCCATATAAGGGCTTGATGTCTGCAAATACCGATTCCTATCTGTTTTTGCTGCAATGCCCAAGTTTATCTTGCCGGGTATCTTTAACCGGCTTAAAGAGCCTGTAAACAGCCTGTTCACAGGGGTTTTCAAGCCTTCGGCGCGGAGATTATTTCTTAACCGGCCTTGACGAACAGGGTGGAAACCAGTAGTACGCCCGCCATCAGATCCAATGTGAGGTTTGGCTGTTTGGGGCGACGCGTCCTGAAGATCGCCTCAAACAAGGTTCTATACGCACGTTGAAGTCATGATGCTGCACGCATGACGCATCTTTTTTGCGTCCTCTGCTCTATGTGGTCCATCTGCGGAAGCGGATCGGGCCATATTTTGCGCATTGAGGGAAATATGTGTGGCAATGCCGGAAACGGCGAAGTTCGAGCCCGCAAGGGTACTGAGACAAAAGTAAGGGATGGTTGAATGCCTACCGTAAACCAGCTGATCCGCAAGCCTCGCCAGGCGAACGTAAAGCGTAATAAGGTTCCCGCTCTCCAGGAGAACCCGCAGAAGCGCGGCGTTTGCACCCGCGTCTATACCACGACGCCGAAGAAGCCGAACTCGGCTCTGCGTAAGGTTGCAAAGATCCGCCTCACCAATGGCTTCGAAGTCATTGGCTACATTCCCGGTGAAGGTCACAACCTTCAGGAACACTCTGTCGTCATGATCCGTGGCGGCCGCGTCAAGGACCTTCCGGGTGTCCGTTACCACATCATCCGCGGCGTTCTCGATACCCAGGGTGTCAAGAACCGCAAGCAGCGCCGTTCCAAGTACGGTGCGAAGCGTCCGAAGTAATTTCGCCCCGGGCGATACCGCCCGGAAAGGCTTGAAGGTGAAATCCCCGGCGCTGCGCGAAGTCCTCCGCGTGGTAGAGCGCCTTAACAGTTAAAGAGACGAGAAGTATGTCCAGACGCCATAAAGCAGAAAAGCGCGAGATCAATCCGGACCCGAAGTTCGGTGACCTCGTTGTTACGAAGTTCATGAATGCCATCATGCTGGACGGCAAGAAGTCCGTCGCCGAGAGCATCGTCTATGGCGCGTTTGACTCCGTACAGGGCAAGTCGAAGCAGGAGCCGCTGACGGTTTTCCATTCCGCGCTCGACAACATTGCTCCGCACGTTGAAGTCCGTTCGCGCCGCGTCGGTGGTGCGACCTACCAGGTTCCGGTCGATGTTCGTCCGGAGCGCCGCCAGGCTCTTGCAATCCGCTGGCTGATCGCTGCTGCTCGCAAGCGCAACGAGACCACCATGATCGATCGTCTTTCGGGCGAACTTCTCGACGCCTCCAACAACCGCGGTTCCGCGGTCAAGAAGCGCGAAGACACGCACAAGATGGCTGATGCCAACCGCGCGTTCTCGCATTATCGCTGGTAATCCCGAACGATATCGAAAGGCAGTCCATAATGGCTCGCGAATATAAGATCGAAGACTACCGCAATTTCGGTATCATGGCGCATATCGACGCCGGCAAGACCACGACCACCGAGCGTATCCTTTATTACACCGGCAAGTCGCACAAGATCGGTGAAGTCCACGATGGCGCAGCCACGATGGACTGGATGGAGCAGGAGCAGGAACGCGGCATCACGATCACGTCCGCCGCGACCACGACCTTCTGGAAGGGTCGTGACGGCAAGATGCGCCGCTTCAACATCATCGACACCCCTGGCCACGTCGACTTCACCATCGAAGTCGAGCGTTCGCTGCGCGTTCTCGACGGCGCCATTGCGCTGCTCGACGCCAACGCCGGTGTTGAGCCGCAGACGGAAACCGTCTGGCGTCAGGCCGAGAAGTACAACGTTCCGCGCATGATCTTCTGCAACAAGATGGACAAGACCGGCGCGGACTTCTACCGCTCGGTCGAGATGATCAAGACCCGTCTGGGCGCGATCGCTGTCGTCATGCAGCTGCCGATCGGCGCTGAAAGCGACTTCAAGGGCGTTATCGACCTGGTCGAGATGAACGCTCTCATCTGGCGCGACGAATCGCTCGGCGCCCAGTGGGACGTCGTTGAGATCCCTGAGGACATGAAGGCCAAGGCTGAAGAATATCGCGAAAAGCTGATCGAGACCGTTGTCGAGATCGACGAAGCCGCGATGGAAGCCTACCTCGAAGGCAACATGCCCGACAACGACAAGATCCGCGAACTCGTTCGTCGCGGCACGATCGACGTCAAGTTCCACCCGATGTTCTGCGGCACTGCCTTCAAGAACAAGGGCGTTCAGCCGCTGCTCGACGCCGTTGTCGACTACCTGCCGTCGCCGCTCGACATTCCGGCGATCAAGGGCATTGACTTCAAGACGGAAGCTGAAATCGAGCGTCATGCAGACGATGCCGAGCCGCTTTCCATGCTCGCGTTCAAGATCATGAACGACCCCTTCGTCGGTTCGCTCACCTTCGCCCGTATCTATTCCGGCAAGCTGGAAAAGGGCTCGTCGGTGATGAACACGGTCAAGGACAAGCGCGAGCGCGTCGGCCGCATGCTGCAGATGCACTCCAACTCGCGTGAAGACATCGAAGAAGCCTTTGCAGGCGACATCGTTGCTCTCGCAGGTCTCAAGGAAACCACGACGGGTGACACGCTCTGCGACCCGCTGAAGCCGGTTATCCTCGAGCGCATGGAGTTCCCGGAGCCGGTCATCCAGATCGCTATCGAGCCGAAGTCCAAGGGCGACCAGGAAAAGATGGGCCTCGCGCTCAACCGCCTGGCAGCAGAAGATCCGTCCTTCCGCGTGAAGACGGACCAGGAATCCGGTCAGACGATCATTGCTGGCATGGGCGAACTGCATCTCGACATCATCGTCGACCGCATGCGCCGCGAGTTCAAGGTTGAAGCAAACGTCGGTGCGCCGCAGGTTGCTTACCGCGAAACCATCACGCGCCAGCACGAAGAAGATTACACGCACAAGAAGCAGTCCGGTGGTACCGGCCAGTTCGCGCGCGTCAAGATCGTCTTCGAACCGAACCCTGAAGGCGAAGACTTCAAGTTCGAATCCAAGATCGTCGGCGGTGCTGTTCCGAAGGAATACATCCCGGGCGTTCAGAAGGGTATCGAAAGCGTTCTGTCTTCCGGCCCGCTGGCAGGCTTCCCGATGCTGGGCGTCAAGGCGACCCTGATCGACGGCGCCTTCCATGACGTTGACTCGTCGGTCCTGGCGTTCGAAATCGCTTCCCGCGCTTGCTTCCGTGAAGCAGCAAAGAAGGCCGGCGCTCAGCTCCTCGAGCCGATGATGAAGGTCGAAGTTGTTACCCCGGAAGATTACGTCGGCGACGTTATCGGTGACCTCAACTCCCGTCGCGGTCAGATTCAGGGTCAGGAAAGCCGCGGTGTGGCTGTTGTCATCAACGCCAACGTCCCGCTGGCCAACATGTTCAAGTACGTCGATAACCTGCGCTCCATGTCGCAGGGCCGTGCTCAGTACACGATGACCTTCGATCACTACTCGCCGGTCCCGTCGAACGTCGCAACCGAAATCCAGGCAAAGTATTCCGGTCAGAAGTGACCGGAATACCAATTGACCGATAACAAGAATTAGCGCCCCTCGGGGCCAAAGAATGGAGAGCCGAAAATGGCAAAGAGTAAGTTTGA
>NZ_AJWE01000044.1:0-9225 GCF_000281145.1 Rhizobium sp. CF142
CATCGAGGCGGGCGTCGCGCGATCCGAGTATAACCCTCCCTCACCGCTTGCAATTTGCAAGCGGATGAAGATTAACTCGACCGATCCTATTTTGCAAGCGGTAGGAGGCATGCGATATTGAAGGATGCGCTGATCTTGAGCGAGGCGCTTGTCCGCTTTGGGGCCGTCAAGAGAATGTCCGCCTCTCGGTTGCCGACGCGAAAAGCCGCCGTTCGGTTACGGGTGATAACCATACTATCAAAACTCATAAATATTTTATCCGTGGCCACAGTTCTGGTAGGTTGATTTTGCGGCAACCATCGTTGAAACGAGGGGCGGATGAGGTGATGGGGAATGGGCTGAACGATCTCGACCGATCGGTACCAAACCGAGGAGAATCCCATCCTACGCTGGGTAGCTACACGGTCGCTGTTTTATGCCTGACCCTGATATTGTCGTTCATTGATCGCTTCGTGATCAACCTGGTCGTTGACCCCATACGCTCTGAGCTGGGGCTTAGTGATGTAGAAATCAGTTTGCTTCAGGGTGCTGGTTTTGGCTTGATATTTGCGTTGGCGGCCCTCCCGGCCGGAAGGCTGGCAGACAGGCTGAACCGACCGAGGTTGATCGCCGCGGGCGTGGTTGTCTGGTCCTTCGCCACGATAGCTTGCGGAATTTCTGCAGGTTTCTGGAGTTTTTTCGTCGCGCGGCTGTTCCTGGGATTGGGTGAAGCGGCCCTTATACCGGCGGCTTCCTCGCTCATCATCGACGGCTTCCCAGCAGCGCGCCGAGGTGCCGCCCTCGGAATATTTTCGCTTGGCTCGACAAGCGGGAGCGGCATCGCATTGATCGTGGGTGGCGCGATGCTTGGCTATCTCGGGACAAGCACAGCAGCCGACCTGCCGATTATTGCTTCGCTGGCGCCCTGGCGCCAGCTGATGATCGTCATGGGAGTACCCGGCTTCTTCTTTGTGCCCTTGTTGTTGCTCATTCGGGAACCGGCTCGCGGTCAAAGGCTGACCCTACCTGCCTTGAATCTGTTGCTGCACAATCTAATGGCAGGGCGAGGTCTGGTGCTGCGCCTTTGCTTTGCAAAAGGGGCGATGAGCTTGGCTGACTTCGGTATGGCGGCATGGCTCCCGACTTTACTCATGCGGCATTATACTGCGACGCCCATCGCGGCGGGCGCCACCGTTGGTATTGCTACCGCGCTGGCTGGCATTATCGGTTCGATCGGCGGCGGGATGCTGGTTGATCGGAGCGCGTTGCGTTGCGGTATCTCGACACGCGCAAGGCTTATCCTGGGAAGTTATCTGGTTGCGCTGTGTGGCGCCATCCTGATTGGCCTTAGTTCTTCAAGCCTTCAAATGGGTATCGCATTTGCGATATGGGTCGCTGGTTCGGTAAGTGGTTCTGTTATCGGCCGTGTCACCATGCAGGAGCGCGTCCCAAGCAACATGCGGGCAACGACGGTCGCGTTGTCGATCACAGTTTCAGCAATCATGGGAATAGCTGCGGGGCCAACCCTCGTGCCGGGCATCGCCGGGCTAATGCCTGGTGCAGGCAACTCGCTCCAATTTGCAATTGTGGTCGTCGGGATTGTTTCCGTGGTGCCAGCTTTGCTCTTGATCGTACGATCGGCTTCGACGGTATCGGTGGCGTCAGCGGCAGAAAGTTGAACATTTCCATTGGCCGGACGGTTCACGTCATTTGAGCATGACCTGACATCAGCGCATCCTGCGCGGCGGCAATATCCGTGCTGCCGCTGCTGTCGCAGCGATCGCTGATCTCCTTCAGCTCTGTCAGGGGCCGTGCGGGGTTGCCGATCTCGTTCGCAAGCTTGACGCGGCTCGTTGCGGCGCGCAGTGCAAAACCGAGAGCGCCACTGTCGCGACCCAGTTCTATCGCCTCCTGAAGTCGCCGCGCCGCTCCGTCTGTATCTCCCTCCCGCCAGCATACCAATCCGCGAAGATGCAGAAATTCGGCGTCGCACCAATGGTCTCCGCGCTCTCGACAATAGTTCACGCCCTCATCGATGCTCTGGCGAGCAACCTCGACCTGATCGTGCGAAAGTGCCGCATGAGCGAGCATCACATACCGCAGGGGTAAATGCACAAGGAAATTGCACTCACGAATGACGCCGACTGCGTTCCTCAAACGCTCGACCGCCTCCCGCTCTCCACGTGCGGCATCGATCGCTGCCTGATGAAAGCGGGCAAACGGCGGCCAAGTATCGATCTGGCGGGTCTTCAGGCGCTCGATCAGCATCGTCGCTCGCTCCTGCGCCAAATCGACCCGTCCGCATAACAGGGCTATTGGCGTGGCAGCGAGTGCGAGCGAATGCGCGCAAGACAGGTCGTGGTCCAGGGTCAGCGCGGCATTTAGTGCTTCCTCGGCAACCTCGAGCGCACGCCGATGCTGGCCCACCGCCCAAGTGGACAACGAAAGATGATTTCGGAAATTGACGAACCTGTCGATCTGGAACCTCGAGGTCTGACCACGATTGCCGAAAGTCGCGTGCTCGCGCGCCAGACGCTCAAGTCCCGCGTGCCCTGATTTGATGTTCCCAAGATAGAATTCGCACGTAAACAACTGCCGATCGGCGTTGGGAGCCGCAGAATAATCATCTACGGACGCCATGAAGCGGCGAAGGTCGCCGATCGTCTCGAGCGCTCTTTGATGAAAGCCCATAGCGGACTGCACATTTGCCAGGCCGATCTTGGTGCGAAGACAGTGTTCCACGCTTCCAGCCTCTAAAGCTAGCTCGAAACCCCTCTTCCAAGTTGCTTCGAGTTCGTCACCGAAAGGATAGCGATAACAGAGATTCCAGCCATGCGCGGCGACCAGCTTCATGCGCAGCAGGAGGTGATCACCAGATAGGTTGTTGAGAGCCGACAGCGCCTTTTCGACGCGTGACCCGCTTTCCGCCATCGTCGAGAATTCTACCCAGAACGGCAAAGCAGCAACGGTCAGCCGCACCGCAAGTTCGGCCTGTCCTTCCACGCAATAGGCCCAATCGATCATGCGACGGAGGTCCGCGCTCCAGCCGCCATAGAGCGCCATCCAGTCTTCGCGCGGTCGCCACGTCCATTCCTCCTCTGCTCTTTCGAATAACGCGAGAATGAAGCGGCCATACGCGATCATCGCGGCCTGTTGCTCGCCCTGCGCAACCAGCCGCTCGTTGGCGAAAGCTCGTGTACTGTCGAGCAACCGGTATCGGCGACGCCTCCCCGTGTAGTTGACCGACACCATGGATTTGGCCGCGAGGGCTTCCAGCCATGCGGCGACATCCTGCTCATCCGCCAGATATCCGAAGGCGTCGATGGCATCATCGAGCGCAAAGGTGCCGCCGAAAACTGAAAGATGACGGAGCAGCCGCGCCTCGCTCTCCGAAAGCAGCCGGTAACTCCAGCTGAGCGTCGCCGTCAGCGTCTTGTGTCGGGACATGCCATCTCCGCGTGATGCCAGCGCTTCGAAGTCACGTTCAAGCATTTGCAGCAGCCCCGCGGGACCGGATTCCTTGAGTTGCGGAGCCGCCAGTTCGATCGCCAGCGCAATACCGTCGAGACGCCGGCCCAAACTCGCGAGCGCCGGGACATCCGCATCCTCCAATCGATAGCCGTGTGCCTCCGCGCGCCGAACCAGCAACTCGATCGCCGAAAAGGCCATTGCCGACCCGGCATCGAGAACCGCATCTGCGGGCGGACACTGAAGCGGCGGAAGCCGATGGACAGTTTCGAACCTGCATCTTAACGGCTCGCGGCTTGTCGCGATGATATTCAATCCGTGCAATGCATGGTTCAGTTGATCTGTTATGCCGGCTACGGCCGCCAAGACGTGCTCGCAATTGTCAAGAACGAGAAGCTGGTTCTTGCCTCGCAGCGCGTCGACGAGACCTTCCACCTCGTCGATCGGGTTGCTTTCGATGCGGAGCGCACGCCCGACGGCCAGGGCGACGAACTGTCCTTTCTCGATCGCGGCCAGGTCAACGAAGCACACGGCTTGGTCCTCGCCGTTGGCGATCGCTCTTGCGGCTGCGATAGCGATGCTTGTCTTGCCGACGCCGGCAGGTCCGACCACCGTGAGCAATCGGGTCTGCTGCAACGCCTCGACAATCGCCGCCAACGCATCAGCGCGCCCGACCAGCGGCTTTGACGGCGGCAGCGCCCCGTCAATCTCCTTGATCGACGCGGGAAGCGTTGCCTCCCGTGGACCCAGCACCGTCAGCGGTGCAACGAAGCGATACCCCCGGCCCGGGACGGTTGCTATGCAGGGAACTTCGATGCCGCTTGTCTCCAGCGCACGGCGCAGAGCGGCGATGTTGACCTTGAGATTGCTTTCGTCGACGAACAGATTGGGCCACGCCGCTTCAAAAAGTTCGCTTTTGTTGACGACCTGCCCAGGCTGGCGTACGAGCGCATGAAGCAGATCCATTGCGCGCGATCCAAGACGTATCGGGATATCGCCGCAGAGCAGCGACTGGCGAGCTGGCGTGAAACGGCAGTTGCCGAAGCAATATGTCGTGGCATCGATCATATCTGCCTCTTCCATTTCCCCCCTTTCGCGGCTGCACTTTGAGAGCGCTGTGCCTCGCAGATGCGCGGCTGGACGACGGCGGCCATCGAATGGATTTCAGGGTTGGTCCTGTCCCGATAGCCTTATACCAGCAGATTCACATCTTTTAACCAGCCATGCCGGTGCCGCAGTGATATCAAGGTAGCGGGCTGACCGGGTGATCGAGATCCCAAGCGCTCGCACAGGTTTGCCTTATTCAGCAGGTTCGAGCTTCGGGTGGTCATTGTTGGCCATGGTTGCTCGCGCCCTGGACCCGGAGTGATCGAGGAGCCCGCTATGCCCCGCGCGCTAAGCACACTGACATTGTCGGACGCCAAGCGGATGCTCGACGCGGCAGAAGCAAAGGCGGCCAATCTCGGCATTCCCTACAACATCGCTGTGGTCGACGTCGGCGGCGCGTTGATCGCGTTCGCGCGTCAGGATGGCGCTCTCGAAGGAAGCATCGATCTCGCCATCGGCAAGGCGAAGACCGCGCGGATGTTCAACAAGACGACGGAATATCTCGCTGAACTGGCACAGCCTGGAGCGCCGCTGTTCGGGATTGAGCAGAGCAATGCCGGCCACGTCGTGATCTTTGGCGGAGGTCTGCCCGTTATCATCGACAACCAGATCGTCGGTGCCGTCGGCACCAGCGCCGGTTCGGTCGAACAGGACATTGCGGTCGCCGAGGCGGCGGCCGCCGTGATGGCAACAAATCCAAAAGCCTGAAGGAGGCCAGTGATGAGAGCTGCGCGCATTCTTGAATACAAGAAGCCCCTCGTCCTCGAGGACATCAAGGTTCCGGACATTCAGCCCGACGAGGTTCTCGTGAAAGTCGCCGCCTGCGGCATGTGCCGCTCGGACGTGCTGCTGATCGATGGCTTCTTCCAGGGCTATGGCGATATCCCGCCGCCCGTCATTCCTGGTCACGAGATAACGGGCACGGTCGAGAAGGTCGGCGGCGTCGTGGCAAAGGCCGCGGGCCTAGAGGAAGGTGACCATGTCGTCGTGTCACCCGGCTGGGGTGATGGCGTTTGCAAGCATTGCCAGGTCGGCAACACGCATATCTGCCCCAATGTCCGCTGGCCGGGCTTTGGTACCTATGGTGGCTTTGCCGAATATATTCCGGTGCCGGCCCGCTATGCGATCAAGGTCGCCAAACACCTCAAGTTCGAGCAGCTCGCACCACTGACCGACGCCGGGCTGACACCATACCGCGGGCTCAAGAAGATCCGCGATGCCGGCGGGCTCGGCCCGGACCGGGTGATCGGTGTATTCGGCATTGGCGGCCTTGGCGCCTACGCCGTCCAATATGCCAAGCTGCTCGGCGCAGGCGGTCCCGTCGTCGCTGTCGCCAGAAACGAGGAGAAACTCCAGGTCGCGAAGAAATATGGCGCCGACCACATCATCGCGATCGAAGGCAAGTCCTCCGAGGAGGTCGGAAAGGAGCTTAAAAAGGCGACCAGCCAGGACAAGTTCGACGCGATCATCGACTGCGCCGGTGCGACCGAGATGATGCAGCTCGCCTTCTCGCGTCTCGCGATCGGCGGGCACTACGCCGATGTCGGCTTCATCGGCGACCGGATCAACGTTCCTCTGTTCCCGCGCGTCCACGGCGAGCAGACTTTTCACGGCTCGTTCTGGGGAAACAACGCCGATCTCATTGAGGTCATGGCACTCGCTGCAGAAGGCAAGATCCAGCACACGATCAAGACGATCTCGTTCAACGATATCAATGAATACATCGACCTCTTGCGGGATAATAAAATCATCGGGCGTGCAGTCGTCACCTTCTGACGGGATTGAACGAGAGAATAGTGTCGAACTACATGTTTAGGAGACAATCATGACCCAGCATGTCCTGTTCATCGTCACCAACGCGGCTGTGATCGGTCCGCACAGTCGAAAGACCGGCTTCTTCTTTGCAGAGGTCGCCCATCCTTTCGACGTGCTCGACGCCGCCGGCATCGCGGTGGAGTTCGCCTCGCCTGCCGGCGGATGGACGCCCTACGACGCATATGACGGCAATGACCCTGCCCAGAAGGCGTTCTTCGAGAGCAAGGCCTTTCGCCGGCTGAATCGTAGCCGTAAACTGTCCGAGGTAGATGCCGCAGACTACGATGCCATTCTCGTGCCCGGCGGTCTCGGGCCCATGGTCGACATTCAGCGCAATGCGGAGGTCCAGCGAGCAATCGTGCGCGCCTGGACGAGCGGTAAGCTCGTAACCGCCGTCTGCCACGGGCCATGCGCACTGCTTGGCGTCGACATCGGGGATGGCACGCCATTCGTACACGGCAAAAAGCTCACATCCTTCTCGAAGAAGGAAGAATATGACTATGCGCGCGAGGACGTGCCCTACGAACTTGAGGATGCGCTGAGAGCCGAGGGCGCGGAATACTCGTCGGTTGCCAACTGGCAGCCGCATGTCGTGGTCGACGGGCGCCTGATCACTGGCCAGAATCCCGCCTCGGCAGGTGAACTTGGGAAGAAACTGCTGGCGGCCCTGCGGGACGTTGCCGCTCCGGCCTGAAGCGGCAACGTTAAACGGGAGAACCACCATGTCACAGTCATTGGTGAAAATCACGGCCAGCCTGACGGCTCATCCTGGCAAAGCCGAAGAACTGCGCGGGTTGCTGCTCGATATGGCGCCGCATTGTCGGGCTGAACCGGGCAATCTGCGCTGGGATGTCTGGCGAGATACTGAAATGCCCGAGTGCTACGTGCTCGACGAGCTTTATCGTGACGCCGAGGCGACCGAAGCGCACCGCCGAACGCCGCACTACCAGGCCTATCTCGCCAAGGTTCCCGCGTTGGCGGATCGCTCGGCACTCATTCTCGAACCTGTCGCGCTTGAAGAGTAACCAGTCCGGAGGGTCTCATGCTTGAAGTCGTGCAAGCCTATGATCGCGAACATATCGCCGATTTGCCAACGGACGATGCTGCGGCGCTCGAACGCAAGCTGACCATCGCTCGCGAGCGCTTTGAAGATCGGAGCGGCTGGCTGAAGCCGCACCAACGTATGGCTGTGCTGCACCGGCTTGCGGATTTGGTCGTGCAGCAACGCAAGACGTTCGCGATGCGCATCGCACGCGAAGGGGGCAAGCCTTACACCGATGCGCTGGTTGAAACCGACCGCGCCATCGACGGGATACGCAACGCCGCCGACCTGCTTCGCACCCGCGGCGGCACCGAAATACCGATGGGGCAGACCCCAGCCAGCGAGGGGCGGCGCGCCTGGACAATCCTGGAACCAATCGGCGTGATTGCCGCGATTTCGGCGTTCAACCATCCCCTAAACCTCATCGTGCATCAGGTCGCGCCGGCGATCGCCACGGGCTGCCCGATCATCGTCAAGCCCGCGGCGGCGACACCGCTTTGCTGTTTGGAATTCGTAAAGCTCGTCCATGAAGCCGGCATGCCGGAAGGCTGGGTTCAGAGCCTAATCCCCGAGAGCCGCGACCTGTCGAGCGCTCTTGCGAGCGATCCGCGCGTGGCCTTCCTAAGCTTCATCGGCTCAAGCGCGGTCGGCTGGCGTCTGCGCGCCAATTTGGCGCCGGGAACGCGCTGCGCGCTCGAGCATGGCGGCATGGCACCGGTGATCATCGACCGAACTGCAGATATCGACGCGATCATCGAACCGCTCGCGAAGGGCGGCTACTATCATGCGGGTCAAGTCTGCGTCTCGGTCCAGCGGATCTACGTCCATGAATCACTCAAGGACGTCTTCGTTGAACGGTTCGCCGAGCGCGTCGGGCGACTGCATGTCGGTGACCCCCGGCTTGCCGAAACCGAGGTCGGCCCCCTGATTGAACCGGCTGAAGCCACGCGGGTCGCCAGCTGGATCGAGGAAGCCGCATCGGGAGGCGCCCGCCTGATCGGAGGTGGACGCCTCAGCGACACGACGCTGGCGCCGGCGATTCTCGTCGATCCGTCGAGAAAATCGAAAGTGTCGCACGAGGAGGTGTTCGGCCCGGTGACCTGCATATTCACTTTTGCCGATCTCGACAGTGCCATCCGCGAGGCAAATTCGCTGCCGGTCGCATTTCAAAGCAGTATCTTCACGCGCGATCTCGCCGTCGCGCTCGACGCAGCCGAGCGTCTCGACGCCTCGGCAGTCATGGTCAATGACCACAGCGCCTTCCGTACCGATTGGATGCCTTTCGCCGGCCGGAAGACATCCGGCTATGGGGTCGGAGGCATTCCTTACACCGCCCGCGAGATGACGGCGGAGAAAATGATCGTCTTCAAACAGTGATTGGGACATCTTGCCGCGTACATCGCTCGTCGTTGGTTTGGCAAGACGAGGTCGAGTTTGTGTCAGCAATGGCAGCAAAGTCCCCATCGCAGACCTCCGATTCCTGCATATTCCGACTGAATAAAACGGCGTGTTTTCGAGATCAGCGTCGAACCTGCGGAACGACGGCAATGCGGGCGCAAAGCAGCCATGCTTCGACAACGCAAAAGTCCTCTTGCGCCCGTAAGCGGCCAGCTGCCGGCGGGTTCATTTTGGGTGCCGACGCCCGCTTCAAACTTCCGTTGTGCCTGTGCTCGCTACAAGGACGATAGGACTCTGACGTTGACGCCCGCCCCTTCCCGCAACCTCACGGATTGAAAACCCGACGCCCCACCCCCAAAAAACAGGTCTGGGGGCAGCGCCGTCAGCGACAGCGCGCCCCCATCCCATGGCGTGTG
>NZ_AJWE01000045.1:0-19730 GCF_000281145.1 Rhizobium sp. CF142
TGCTCTCGCGTTCCGGCAGCTCGCGCACATCTGAGATCAATTCATTCGCCAAGACGCTCGGCCTCACATTTGCTGGAATTCGACCAGCGCACCCTGAAAATCATCTGGGTCCACAAAAATTACCGGTTTGCCAAGCGTCCCCGTTTCGGGGTCGTGCGCTCCAAGAATCCTGCAATTCTCGCTCTCAAGCAGCTTTGTTGCTGCATTGATGTCCTCGACCTCGAAACAAAGATGGTGGATTCCTCCGCGTGGATGGCGTGCGAGATAGTCGGCAATCGGAGAGGTCGGTCGGATGGGATGAAGCAATTCAATCTTGGAATTGGGAAATGAGACGACGACCACGCAGACCCCCTCTTCCGCGCGGATCTGCGGCTCTGAAATCCGTCCACCGAGCCGCTCGTAACGCGCCGCAGCCTTGTCGAGGTCCGGAACGGCAATGGACACATGATTAAGCCAAGTGATCATTGTTCCTCACAGATGCGCCCCCTTGGACGCCGTGAGCCACGGCATAAACTCCGTTGCTCGTTGTTTTTGTGGCAAGGTGTAGACCGCCACGCATCCCTCTTCGGCGCAGTCACGACGCCACCAGGCAATCTGCGTTCCCCGCCAGTCAAGCGTAAACCCGCCAGTCAGCTGCCTTGTCATTCTCCCGACGCTTGAGGCGCTTTTTCAGCAGAACGGCCCTCATAGTGTTCCGGCCATTTTTCACGCACGAGGCTCTCGGCGGCGCTATAGGCGAAACAGCTGTTGATCTTGAGCGGGCGACCGTTCGCATCTCTGTCAACCTCGCCATGCTGTCGCCTGGCGCTTAAAGTCTGGAATGCCACCGTCGCCATCGGTCCGAGCAACTGGACGAGATGGACACAGCTTCCGTGAGTGGTGAGGCGCTCCCTTATCCTGGCGCTCCATCCAGATGTCATCCGCAACCCGACGAGCGACTGCAGCGCATCGCCGCCGGCGCCACAGATCGAGTAAGGCGCAGCGTCCGTGAAGGTTTCGAGGGCGTGAACCCTGAGGTCCGAATCGAAGACGAGCCTCACGCCCATGTCGTGAAGCGCCTCTCCGGCGGGAATAGAGCGATCGCCAAGCAAGGCCTGAAAAGCATAGGACTTGCGATCGGTCACCCGGCCCTCAACTTCGAAAAGTCCGTCACTGCGCATCAAGCCGCGCATCTGAATGCTGCGATCATGAAGCTCTTGTCGTGTTATCTGCTCTGTCATCACCTTATCCACACACTCTAGGCCCGTCCGCAGGACACGCATGTCAGTTTTAACGCCTCGGACGACGGTCCGTTGTGATGTTGAACGGCGAGGGTCTTCATTTTGGCTGTTGCGCGATGGTTGCAGCATCAATGACGAAGCGATAGCGGACATTACCTGCGGCAAGCCGTTCGAAAGCCTCGTCAATCTCGTCGGCGCCGATGATTTCGACTTCGGCATTGATATTGTTGGCGGCGCAGAAATCGATCATTTCCTGCGTTTCGGGAAGTCCGCCGCTCAACGTACCCGAGAGCGACCGCCGGTTGGCCAACAGGACCGCTGCGGCGACCGAAAGTGGCTTTTCCGGGATGCTCAGGTTGACGAACGTGCCGCCGACATCGAGCAGCGCAAGGTAGGCATCGAGATCGATATTTGCGGGGACGGTCGAGATGATCAGGTCGAACGAGGAAGCAAGTTCGCGCAAACTTGCCGTGTCCCTGGTGACGCGAAAGCATTGAGCGCCAAGGCGCAGGGCATCCTGTCGCTTTGTCCCATCTAGTTCAAGCACAGTCGTATGGGCACCGAGAGCTTTTGAAATCTGAACACCGAGATGTCCGAGCCCACCGAGCCCGATGATGGCGACACGTTTTCCAGGACCGGCGCCCCAATTGCGCAGTGGTGAATAAAGCGTAATTCCCGCGCAAAAGAGCGGCGCTGCATTTGCAAGCGGAATGGCATCCGGGATCCTGACGACAAAGCGCTCATCGACCACGATCTTTTCGCTGTAGCCACCCTCGGTCATCCGACCGTCCCGCCCGAGCTGGTTGTATGTCAACACGCGGCTGGCGCAATATTGCTCCTGCCCCGACTGGCACCGGCTGCAGGTGCGGCACGAATCGACGAGATTTCCGACACCGACCCGATCGCCGACCGAAAAGCGTGTGACGTTGCTGCCAACCGCGGAGACGACACCGGCGATCTCGTGACCAGGCACCATAGGATAGACCGATTTGCCGCGTGTGGCGCGGGCATGATCGATGTCGGAATGGCAGATCCCGGCATAGGCGATGTCGATCAGCACGTCGGCATCGCCAAGATCGCGGCGCTCGATCATCGTCGCTTCAAACCGCGACTGCGGTCCGCAGACGCAACGCGCATGGCTCAGGATCATGACCTAATACACTCCTATTTCCATTCGTCCCGGTTCCGCTGGAATGGCTCCCGTCATGGATCGGGCGAGAAGACCATTGCGGATTGCCTCCCATACATCCCGTCACCAAGCCTCGTCGAGTAACGTGTAGATCTGCTCGGCGTCGGTGACCTTTCTGGGATTTCCTCCCAGGAACCAATCTCCCATGCTCGCAAACGCAATCTCCTGCAGATGTTCGCTCGGGACCTTCAGGTCTCGCAGCCGCGTCGGAGCGCCTGCTTCGGAAAGGATGCGGCGCGTTTCGCCGAGCACTGCGTCGAGGACGCCAGGCCCGGTTTGCGTCAGCGACATTGCGGCTGCAACCTTCGACAGTCCCGCCGGAGCGGAATCTGCATTGAAACGCAGGACATAGGGAAGAACAACGGCATTGACGAGCCCGTTGTCGACCTCGTGGCGTGCACCGATCGCGTGCCCCAGAACGGTGGTGATGCCGGCACCGGTGTGATCCGTCCCCTGCCCGCACAAGACGGCAGCGAGCGCCAGATCCCCTCTGCGCTGTGCGGTGTCGTCGGTCGGCAGCTTTCTGATATTGGAGCCGGACAAGCGGATTGAATGCATCAACAGAGCGTCGGCGATCGGATTGCCATTTCTGGAGACGAGGCCCTCGACGGCCGTTGCAAAGGTGTTGATCGACGCATTGATGACAAGCGAGCGCGGTGCTGACATCAGCATTGTCGGATCATAGAACACAGCCTGGGCCCGCGTCTTTGGATCAAACAGCGCCAGTCGGTCGCCGGTCTCCGGGTCAAAAAGCGCGCTGCCAGCCTTGACCGATGCGGTTGCCGGTGTGGTCGGGACGACGAATTGTGGAAGCTTTGGCGCCATCAATTTCGGGCTCTTCAGTCCACCGCTGCCGTCGCGCACGGTGCACAAGCTACGCACGTCGGTCCCTTCCGCCAGCAAGATCGCCGCCGCCCGGCTCGTCACGATCACCGATCCCCCGCCGACGGCAACGACAGCGTCGGCCTCCAGCCGCCGGAGCTCATCGGCAGCCTCAATGACCGAAGGGATCGGGCTGTGCGCCAGCGTTCCGGTATAGATGCCTGCCAGGCGATCACCGACCGCCGCGCGGATGCGCTCGAGGAGGACACCCTCCAAGAAGGGGCCGGAGAAAATCACTGCCCGTTTGCACCCGAGTCGGTCGAGTTCCGCCCCCAGGCGGCGCAGGCTGTCATCACCGTGGAAAAGACGCAGTGGCGAATTGATGAATTGGAAATTTTCAATGGTGCTCATTTGTCCTAGCCTCCCTTAGGCTCCGAGTTCCTGTCGAAAGCGCGCGCTGATCGCCATCTTGTCGACCTTCCCCGTATGATTGGTCGCAAGCGGCTCCTGCTGAAGCTTCCAGCGGGTCGGAACTGCAAAGGATGAGACTTTGCCGCGAATGTCCTGAAGCAGCCTGTCGACGGTGAGGCTATCGTCGTCGACGACGACAACGGCCATCACTTCCTCGCCGAGATCGGCGTGCGGGATTCCAAAGACGACCACCTCGCTGACGCCGGGGACGGTCATCAGAGCCCTTTCCACCGCCACGGGGGCGATGTTTTCCCCTCCCCGGATGATCATGTCCTTGCTGCGGCCGGTAATCCAGAGGTTGCCCTTTTCGTCCAACCGCCCGAGGTCGCCGGTGTGCAGCCAGCCCTCCGCATCGATCGGTGACTGATCAAGTCCATAATAACCGCTCATCTGCGTTGGAGATCGCAAGAGGATTTCTCCGTCCGGCAGTCCGTCATGGGCAAGGAAGCCGATTTCAACACAGGGCAACGGCTTGCCGGTTGATCCCAGCTGATCCAGGGCCTCAGACCCTGCCGCCGCCGTCGCCTGACCGCCATTTTCCGTCAGGCCGTAGCCGGTCGGGATACGGGGACTGACGCTCGGCAGGCCTATCCGCATGCGCTGCATCAATTCGGCGTGCACCGGCGCACCGCCAATGCTGATAGACTTCAGGCTGCTGAGATCGTAGGAGGCAAGATCAGGCTGGTCGAGGACGCGCGAAACCATGGTCGGAACGGCGTTCCATCGTTTGATCTTATGACGCTCGATCAGCCGAATGACGTCAAGCGGATCATACCTGCCCTTCGACAGGACCAGCGTATCACCGACAATGATGGCGCGCAGCAGCGTCTGCATGCTACCCACATGGAACAACGGCCCGGTAATCAGGGTGATGTCGTGGGCCTCCGGCTTGACTTGATGGGGAAGCTTGCGGGTAATCTGCAACGTCATCTGGAGACGCGCCAGGATAGCCCGATGAGACAGGACCACTGCCTTGGGTGCACCGGACGTGCCCGACGTGAAGATGATGATCGCCGTCTCTTCCTCATTTCGATTGGCAACGCAGGCTTTTTTATTGATCAACTGCAGGTCAGCGCCTTTAGGATAGTCCCAGCTTGCGCAGTTCCATCCGGGCGGCATCTTGGCAAGCGCGCTGCTGTCCGCAAATGTCAGCACCGGTTCGAGCGCCTGCAGGCCGACGCCCAATTCATCCCGGCTCCACCACGTATTCGCAAGCACAGGCACGGCACCGGCGCACAGGCATGCCCAGAAATTCACCACCCATTGGGGGCTGTTCCATCCGAGCACAAAGACGCGGTCACCGTACGTAACGCCCTGGCTGCGTAATTGCGCCGCCTTCGCCGTGACGGCGCGCCTGAAGTCCGCATATGTCAGCGTCTCTTCATCTTGAACAATATAGGGGCGCTCGCCCCAGCGCCCGCAAAATTCCAAAACGTCGCTGACGCTGCGCGGGCGCTCGGAATACATGCGATACGGGATCCCATTCACATGTTCGACGCCGATCGTCTCGCCCCACTGGCCGGTTGCAGCTGTCATGATACGTTTTTCCTCCCGCTTGGAAGTCGTGTGGTCGGCGGCGCCTCCTGCGCCGTTCAATCGGCCAAAGCCCCGTGATCCAAGCCGCTTCAGGCTGTTGAGACGCAGGCATCAGGCCGTCGACCTTGACTGATGCGAGACGATAGGCCCGCCGATCCGGTCACGTCCAACCGGATTTTGTGGACGCGGTCATCGCGAGAATGAAAACCATGCCGATCTTTGCCGCCTTCATGAAACGTGGACACGGGGTTCGGAATTGCGCCATGGACGCGCGCGATTGCAGCCAAATACAGTCTCTCCACCATTCATGTGCCGAAAAGACCGGCCGGCCGAGGTTGCGCGCACCGCGACCGCTCGACGCCAGCAAGGCCATGAAGGTCGTTTGGCCGAGGAGATATTATGTCAAACACACAGCGCAATGTCGGCATCATCGGTGCCGGGACCATGGGAGGCGGAATAGCAATCGCTTTCGCCAATGCCGGATACGAGGTCCAGCTCGTGGACGTCAATGCGGACGCCTTGAAGCGTGGCATCGAGCGGATCCGCAGCTTTTACGAGGATGCGGTCAAGCGTGAGAAAATGTCTGCCCCAGACAGTGAGCGGCGATTTTCCAATATAACACCATCGACCTCGCTCGACGCCGTCTCCGCGTGCGGTCTCGTTATCGAAGCGGTCTACGAAGACCTTGCGCTCAAGTCGCGCATTGCCGCCGAACTTGCCGACATTTGCCCGCCCGATGCGATCCTGGCAAGCAACACGTCCTCGCTCGACATCAACCAGATCGCGCAGGCCTCCCGCCGGCCGGATCGGTTCGTCGGCATCCACTTTTTCAGCCCTGCGCACATCATGAAATTGGTCGAGGTCATACGTGGCAGCCAGTCGAGCCAGGGCAGCATCGACTTTGCTGTCGACGTGATGCGCGCGCTTGGCAAGGTCCCCGTGGTTTGCGGCGTCGGCTTCGGTTTCATCGGTAATCGCATGGCCGAACCTTATCTGCGTGAAGCAGAGGCGCTCATCCTGGAAGGGGCCACGCCGGAGCGGATTGATGCGGTCGCCCAATCCCCGGAGCTCCTCGGAATGGCGATGGGTCCGTGCCGCATGATGGATCTTGCCGGCAACGACATCGGAGCGAGCATCGTCGGCGAACGGGCGTCCGAAACGAACTTGCTCGACGACAAAAGCTATCGATGCATGGTGCGCGCATTGGCAGAAATGGGGTTCCTCGGCCAGAAGACGGGACGCGGATTTTACCGCTACGAGGGCCGCCAGCCGCTGGACGAACCGCAGACAATCGCCCTTGCGCTAGAACTGGCAAACCGGCACGGCATCAAGCGGAGGGACGATATTTCCGACGAGGAGATACTCCAAAGATTGTTGTTCTCGCTCATTAACGAGGGTTTTGAGGTCCTGCGCGAGGGTGTGGCGAACGACGAAGACGACATCGACGTTGTCTTCACCGCCGGCTTCGGCTTCCCCAAATTTCGTGGCGGCCCGATGACGATGGCCCGCAAGATCGGGCTCGGGACCATTCGCCGCCGTTTGGAAAGCTTCGCGCGGCAACACGGAGACCCCTACGGATACTGGACGGTGTCGCCGTTGCTGATCGAGCAGGCTCAAGTCGAGGAGAGATGATATGAGGGAAGCCGTTATCGTATCCTATGCCCGCACGCCGATCGGCCGAGCGTTTCGGGGCTCGTTGAACCGCACCCCGTCGCCTTCTCTTGCTGCCCACGCGATCTCGAACGCAATCGCGCGAGCCGGTATCGCACCTGACGAGGTCAATGATGTGATCGTCGGGTCAGTCTTGACGGCAGGAACAGCGGGCATGAACATTGCGCGACTGGCGGCGTTGGCCGCCGGCATGCCGGTAACCGTCCCTGGTCAGACAATCGACCGTCAATGCGCATCCGGGCTGATGGCGCTATCCATTGCTGCACGCCAGATCGTTGACGAACACATGGATATCGCAATCGCCGCTGGGCAGGATAATATTTCGGCCGTCCAGCGGGACTATTTCGCCGCTGTCGCTCACGATAAGGACCCTGCGGTAATCGCACGCGTGCCGAATGCCTATATTCCGATGCTGGAGACTGCCGAAGTCGTGGCCAGAAAATACAAGGTATCGCGCGAGGAGCAGGATGCCTATGCCCTGCAGTCGCAAACGCGTACCGCCGACGCCCAGCGTGCAGGCCGCTTTGACGACGAAATCGTTCCGATCACCACCACCATGGCGGTGATCGACAAGGACGGCAACGAGACCGATCGCCGGCTGGTCACTTTGTCGAAGGACGAGGGCAATCGACCGGAAACATCGGCGCAATCGCTTGCTGGTCTGAGGCCGGTCATCGAAAACGGCTGCGTGACAGCCGGCAATGCCAGTCAGTTGTCGGACGGTGCGGCCGCATGCGTGGTTGTCGAACGCGCTTTTGCCGAGCGCCGGGGTCTGCCGGTTCTCGGCATCTACCGGGGCATGAGCGTGGCTGGCTGCGCGCCCGAGGAAATGGGTATCGGTCCGGTACTGGCCGTCCCGAAATTGCTTCAACGACAGGGACTGTCGGTCGACGATATCGGTCTTTGGGAGCTCAATGAGGCCTTCGCCTGCCAGACTCTCTACTGCCGCGACACGCTCGGTATCGATCCCGATCGGTTCAACGTCAACGGCGGCGCCATTTCCATCGGCCACCCCTATGGCATGACCGGCGTGCGAACCGCCGGCCATGCCTTGCTTGAAGGACGACGCCGCGGCGTCCGGTATGTCGTCTCGACGATGTGCGTCGGCGGCGGCATGGGGGCGGCAGCGCTCTTTGAGATCACCTGAGCCTTGCAACCGCTTTGGCCCAGCCTCGGATCGAAGATCGATGCGACGATCAAGGCCTGCGGCGATCCTCCGCCGCCAGGCTGACGGTGGCTCAAGCCTTGGGCGCCTGCACGTCCCCAAGATCGCCGCCTTCCGTCGGCTCGATGGGCCAGATCGTTGCGGCAGCATCGACAAAAGCCTTGATGAGCGGATCGTTCTTGCGCGCAGTCTGATAGGCGATGCACAGGTCGGCTTGGGCGCGTGCGAGCGGCGAAATGGCAAGGTAGCCATCCTGTTCGCCCTGGAGCGCTTCGTCTTCGCGCACGATCATCAGGCCCGCTCCGGCTTTGAGCGCGGAAAATCCGACGGAAGAATTGTCGAAACACATGACGCTGTTAAGTGTCAGGCCCTTGTCCGCGAACATCTGCGCAATCATCGCGGAATAGGCAGAGCTCGACGTCGGCGTCAGCCACGGAAAAGCGGCGAGTTCGGTCCAGCCGGCCGCAACTACCTGGTCGCGCCAGGCCGCCGGTGCGGCGACCCTATAGTTCACGGTCGTCAGCTTGTGATAGGTAAAAGCACGGTCGGTCGGGACACAAAGCATCACGGCGACATCGATTTCACCGCTTGCAAGACCCTGTCGGGCGCTCGACGAGGGTCGCGCCATGATGTCGACGTTGACCAGAGGGTGCTTGGCGCGAAAACTTGTCAGCATCTCGCCGACGCGGGTTCCTGGCGCGCTGCTCGTGCCGAGCACCAGCCGTCCTTCGATCTGGCCGCGCAATTCACGCACGAATGATTTGAACAGCGCCTCCTGATTGAGCAATTCACGTGCTTTTTGCGCGACCAGTTCGCCGGCCCGCGTCAGTTCCAAGCTTCTGTTCGTGCGCACGAACAACTGTGTCCCCAACCGATCTTCCACAGCCCGCACGTGAGCACTTGCTGCAGACTGGCTCATGAAGAGCCGCTCGGCGGCCCGTGTCAAATGTTGCTCCTCTGCCACGACGACAAAGGTTCTAAGCTGTATGAGATCGATGAGCACTGTCTTTTGCCTCCCGGGGCATGATCGTTCGTAAAACTGGCAGACCACGTCCGAAAAATACGGTTGGACGGATCGGACGGTTTTTCGCATTCCTAACATAGACTGCAACATCGACGAGAGCAGCGACGCGTTCGGGGTCTTGGTTGCAGGGACTGGCATATCCATCGCGAACGACGACGCGCCGGGGACTGATCCGCCGCGCATGGCCACGCGATGCTTTTGATCGGCAAGCCACCGATATGTGACAAGAGGATTTATGATGAGCGATGAACTGGTATCCGTCTCCATCGTTGGGCCGGTCGCGACGATGACGGTGCGACGAGCCAATGCCCTGAATGCGCTTAATGCCGACGTCCTGGTGCAGTTGGAGGATGCCCTGGAACGCCTGTCGAATGATCAGACGGTCAGAGCCGTGCTCTTGACGGGCGAAGGCGACAAGGCCTTCATCGCCGGAGCCGACATACCGGAATTTCTGGAGGCAGGGCCGGCGGAAGCGCTCCTGATCGCCGGACGGATCAAGCGTGTGATTGATGCGATCGTGCGGCTTCCCAAGCCGGTTGTCGCCGTCGTCAACGGGTATTGCTTTGGTGGCGGCTTTGAAGTCGCTCTGGCCTGCGATCTGCGTATCGCCTGCAAACAGGCTCAGTTCGGTTTGCCGGAAATCAAACTCGGAATCATGCCTGGGGGCGGTGGCACGGTGCGCTTGACGAAGCTCGCCGGTGGCTCGGTTGCCCGCATGATGGCGATGACAGGGGATTCGATCTCTGCAGAGCGAGCCCATCAATTTGGCCTGGTCGCGTCCCTTCACGAGTCCGGAGAAGCATTGATGGATGCTGCCATGCTGCTCGCTGGCCGACTGGCCCTCCAGCCGCCGATTGCACTCGCTCAGCTCAAGTCCGCTCTTCAGATTGCGGCCGACGCTGACACTGAAACGGCTTGCCAGGCTGAGCTGAAGGCATTCGCGCTGTGCTTTTCGACCGCCGACAAGCGCGAGGGCGTGAGCGCTTTTCTTGAAAAACGAAAGCCCGTCTTCAAAGGGGCGTGAGCGGGTATTGTCGATGCGAGGCGGTCGCGGGCCTCGCGGGCGCTCAGGAGGAGGCGCATCGTTTTTTTGAGAATGTGGGTAAAATTCGGCTGGGAGGAGACCATGGTTGCAGGCCATCGACAGACCTACGAATATCGGGGAAATCAGCCTAAGGGCACACTTGAGCTTCTCGACTGGCATGCGGGATCGCCGGCTGTTGAGATTCTTGATCCGGCCTTGCCGATCCTCGACTGCCACCACCACCTGTTCGGCGCGCGATCGGATCGTCTCTTCTATCGCATGGAAGACATGCGCAGGGACGTGGCGAGTGGCCACAACATAATTGGCACCGTCTACGTGGAGGCGTATGAGTCCGGCTGGCGTCGCGGCGGTCCGACTGCCTTGCGCCCGGTCGGCGAAATCGAGATGATCGTCCAGCAAACTCCCGAGCCCCAGCTCGACAGGTGCAAGACCGCTGCGGGCATTGTCGGCCACGCGGATCTGACATTGGGCTCGGCCGTGGCCGAAGTGCTTGAGGCAGAAAAGGCCGCGGGGCTGGGTCGTCTGCGCGGGATCCGGTATCGTGTTGCCTGGGATGGTGGAACGATTGCGCGCGTTATCAATACGCAGCCGCCGCCGCACCTTTTGACCGATCCGAATTTTCGGCAGGGTGTCGCCTGCGTCGCTGCGGCGGGCCTGTGTTTTGAGACTTGGATTTATCACACGCAGATTCACGAACTCCTTTCCCTGGCCGACGCCTGCCCTGAGGTCACAATCGTTATTTGTCACCTTGCGACACCGATCGGTATCGGTGAATACAGACAGTGCGCCAGTGCGACCTTCGAGGGCTGGAAAGCAGGGATCTTGGAGCTTTCCAAACGCCAGAACCTTCGAGTGAAGCTTGGCGGTCTCGGCATGCCGGTTTTCGGCTTTGCCTTCGATGACCTGCTGCTGCCGCCGGGCGCGCGTCAATTGGCGGACGCCTGGGCGCCCTATCTGGATACGTGCATTGCAGCTTTCGGCACAGAGCGCTGCATGTTCGAAAGCAACTTTCCTGTCGACAAGCAGTCCTGTTCCTACGCGGAACTGTGGAATGCCTACAAGCTCTATTCGCACGGCCTTTCCGTCGATGAGCGCGCTAATCTGTTTTATCGGACGGCCTGTTCCACGTACCAGCTCAAAGAAATGCGGGCGATCGGCGACAATGCCATGGGGTGTTGATGCTCTGATCGCAAGGGATGCCCGCGTGGCGCTAAAGCCTAGCGGGCGGATTGGTCTCAGGCCGCCGCATCCATCACATCAGCCTTGAGAGCCGAATCTGCGATGTCGGCCAGGATGGATGCTTTCGGCAGCATTCGATCCATGAAGAAGCGGGCGGTTTGCGCCTTGCCGTCCCAACAGGCGTCATCGCTCATAGCCCCGTTTGCGGCGATCTTGACCCACATCCATCCGAGCGAGACATGCGCAAAGTGGCGCAGAATGTCGGTTGCATAGCCACTGAGCTGCGAAAGATCGCCCGATCGCCGATTGACGCCATCCGTCAATGCTTCGAGTTTTTCGAGAGCGACCGAGAGCTTTTCGGCGAGCGACGCTGCAGCATCGACCGAGGCGGCTGCTTTCAGATCGGCGCGGACAAGCGCGTAGAAGTCACGGGCGATCGCTCCGCCGTCGGCCGTCAGTTTTCGCGACAGCAAATCGAGTGCCTGCACGCCGTTGGTACCTTCATAGATCTGGGTGATGCGGGCATCACGAACATATTGCTCCATTCCCCATTCCACGATGTAGCCGTGGCCGCCGAACACCTGCTGAGCGGTGACGGTTGCTTCAAATCCGAGATCGGTGAAAGCTGCCTTGACGACGGGTGTCAGCAATTCGACGAAGCCGTTGGCCTTCTTGCGGATCACAGGCTCCGGATGGCTTGCCGCAATATCCATCTGTAGCGCCACCCATACGGCCAGCGCCCTGCCCGCCTCGACGAAGGATTTTCCTTCCAGCAGCATTCGACGGACATCGGCATGCTCTACGATCGCGACCGGCGCGCGGGTTCCGTCCGACGACCGCCCTTGCAGGCGATCCTCGGCATAGCGCCTTGCTTTCTGACCCGCAATCTCTGCGACGCCAAGACCCTGGATGCCGACGAACAGTCGCTCGGCATTCATCATCGTGAACATTGCATTGAGGCCGCGCCCGGCTTCGCCCAGCAGCCATCCAGTTGCGCCTTCATAACTCATCATACAGGTCGGCTGCGCATGAATTCCCATTTTATGCTCGAGAGACGCGACGGTGAAGCGATTGCGCTCGCCGCATTCGCCCTCGCTGTTCAACAGGAATTTCGGCACGAGGAAAAGACTGATCCCTTTGACCCCTTGAGGTGCGTCAGGCAATCTGGCGAGAACGAGATGGATGACATTGCCGCCGAAATCGTGATCGCCCGAGGAGATGAAGATCTTCGTTCCGGTGATACCATATGTCCCATCCCCGCGCGGTAGCGCTTTTGTGGTCAAAAGACCGAGATCCGTTCCTGCACCGGCCTCGGTCAACGCCATTGCGCCCGACCATTCGCCCGAGATCATCTTCGGCAAGTAGGCGGCTTTCAGTGCATCGGATCCATGATGGCCGATCGCCTCGACTGCGCCGCGTGTCAGGCCCGCAAACAGGCCGAAAGACAGGTTTGCCGACGACAGCATCTCATCGAAAAGGATCTGGATCACGCGCGACAGCCCCTGGCCGCCATAGTCGATGTCTGCAGACACCGTTGTCCATCCCGCTGCCGCAAATGCACGGTATGCATTCGCCATGCCCGGCGGGGTCGTTACGGAACCGTCGAGCAAGGTGCAGCCATGCTTGTCCCCGACCGCGTTCAACGGCTCGAGCACTTCGGCGCAAAACTTGCCGGCCTCGCTTAAAATATCGACGGCGAGGTCGCTGTTGATTTCGCTGAAATTCGGCAACGCCGCCATCTGCGCGTCGAAATCGAGAACGTGGCGCAACAGAAAATCGATCTCCTCGATGGGCGGGGTATAGGCTGGCATTCTAGTTCCTCTCTTCGAAAAAATCGGCTTTGGTATCTCCCGACCTTCTGCGCCAGCCTGCTAAAAGCGCGGCCACGCCAGCGTCGGCGCAACACGCAGAAATCATTTAGATCATATATCGCATTTACATCAGCCCTGCCATCTTTTATTCAATAAAGAACAAGGTGGCTCGACGTGGAGGTGGAGCCGGAATATCAACGAGGAGGCTGACTTGACACCCGACACCATTCATTCAGTGCGCGACAGGCTCAACATTCGTTCGGGACGGCTGTTTATCGACGGCAAGTGGTTGGAGTGGGACGGACCCCGTTTCGACCAGATCAATCCAACCCTCAACGAAGTGATCGCCAGCTTCCCGGAGGCCGGCAAGCGCGGTGTCGATCTTGCAGTTGCGGCTGCAAGAAAGGCATTCGACGCAGGCCCGTGGCCGACGATGCCGGCCCATGATCGCAAACGCATACTCCAGCGGATCATTGAACGTGTCTACGCCGCGGAGGAGGAGCTGGCACAACTGCAGACGCTCGACAATGGTATCCCCTACACGTTCAGCCGGAACTCGCGCGCGTCAGGAAAGGCCGCGGCCGAAACACTTGATCATTTTGCCGGCTGGGCCGACAAGCTGACGGGAGAGACCTATCCGCAATTCTCGTCGGCTTCGAACATGCATTACATGTCGTTCCGTGAGCCCGTCGGCGTCGTCGCTGCGATCCTGCCCTGGAACGTGCCGCTCAGCATGTTCGCGAAAAAGGTAGGGCCGGCCCTTGCGAGCGGCTGCACGGTCGTGGTGAAGCCCTCGGAAAACACCAATCTGGCGCTCACGCGTCTGGCCGAGATTTTCGGCGAGAGCGATCTGCCTGCCGGTGTCTTCAATTTCGTTACCGGCGCCGGTGAGACCGGCGAGGCGCTTGCCACGCATGCCGGCATCGACAAGGTCAGCTTTACCGGCAGCACAGCCGTCGGCGAACGCATCGTCGCGGCAAGCGGTTTCAACATGAAGCGATTGTCGCTGGAGCTCGGCGGCAAGAGCGCGGGGATCATCTTCCCAGACGCACGCAGCGTCCAAGCGTCGGCAAAGGGCTTGATGGCCCTGTCGTCGACCTTCCTGTCCGGCCAGGTCTGCACCACCCCAAGCAGGGCGATTGTCCATCAGTCCATCTTCGATGAGTTTGTCCACTATGCTGGCGAGCAGGTGAAATCGGTGCGTTTTGGAGATCCCTTCGATCCCGCAACGACTTCGGCGCCGTTGATCAACAAGCGTCAGATGCAGCGTGTCCTGGGTTACGTGGCAAGCGGCGTCGAGGAGGGCGCCACTCTCGTCTTCGGGGGCGATGCGGCCACCGATTTGCCCGGCAATTGGGTGAACCCGGCGCTCTTTATCAACGTCAACGGCGGCATGACAGTTGTGCGGGAAGAAATCTTTGGACCCGTGCTGACCGCTACGCCGTTCGAGACCGAAGAGGAGGCGATCCGCATTGCCAACGAAAGCGAATACGGCCTGTCTGGAACCGTATTTACAACGGACGTGACGCGGGCGTTCAGGGTCGCTCAAAAGATCCGGTCAGGGACGATCGGCATCAACGGTTTTGCCAGCGTCGCAAATGCGCCGATGGGTGGCGTCAAACGCTCCGGCATCGGTCGCGAAGGCGGCTTTCCAGGCATCGAGGCTTTTACCGAACTCAAGACGGTCAATTTCAATCTCGACGTCTGAAAGAGGGGATGACGCCTGAGCACTTGCCTCTAGCACTGATGACATGAAGAAGCCCACGGCTTTCACCGTGGGCTTTCTCTGGACCGCTATCCTGTCATGCTCAGCTGTAGACGGCTCTATATTCAAGGAACTCCTCGACGCCGACGCGACCCCATTCCCGTCCGACGCCCGAGAGTTTGAAGCCACCATGGACGCCGCGCTTGTCGAGCGCGCCGCCATTGACGCGCACACGCCCCGTGCGCAGCCGGTCGGCGACGCGATAGGCACGGTTGGTGTCCGCCGACCAGACGGCACCGGCCAACCCGTAGCTGCTGTCATTGGCGATCCGGATCGCATCTTCCTCGTCATCAAACGGTATGATGACGATCACTGGCCCAAAAATCTCCTCTTGTGCGAGACGGCTCTTGTTGTCGCCGGAAAAGATCGTCGGACGCACGTAGTAGCCGCTGTGAAGCCCTTCCGGCATGTCAGGTCCGCCCGTCAGCAGGCGAAGACCTTCCTGAACTCCGACATTGATGTAGTTTCGCACGCGATCGTGCGCGGCGCGGGTGGACAAGGGGCCAAGGGTCGTCTTCGGGTCGAAAGGATCACCGATCACCAATGCCTCGGCAGTGGTTCTGGCCAGCGCCTCCGCATCCGCCAGACGGGCGCGCGGCACGAGCATACGCGTCAGGGCACCGCAAGCCTGGCCGGCATTGCGTGTGGCATCTTCGATGCCATCGCGAACGGCGTGTTCGAAATCGACATCCTCGAAGATGATGTTGGCCGACTTGCCGCCAAGTTCGAGGTGAACACGCTTGACACCGGCCGATGCCAGTTCCATGACCCGCCGCCCGGCGCGAACGGAGCCTGTTAGGGACACCATGTCGACGAGTGGGTGCGAAACGATCACCTCTCCGACTTCGGGGCCTGTGCCTGACACCATGTTGAAGACACCTGCAGGCAATCCGACTTCGTCGCACATTTCAGCGAAGATGTAAGCGGTCAGGGGAGCGACTTCCGACGGCTTCAAAACCGTCGTGCATCCCGCACCGATTGCCGCACCTGCCTTGGAAATAATCGACCGGAGTGGCCCGTTCCACGCAGTGATCGCGCCGAGGACGCCTGAGGGCACGCGCTTGACCATTGTCGTGCCGATCTGTTCCGTCCACTGAATCTCGCCGAGAACTTCGGCGATGAGATCAAGTTCCTCGACGGCGCCTTCGACCTGAGACTTGCGGCAGAGCGTGATCGGATAGCCGAGCTCGGTCACCATCGTGTTGGTGATTTCCTCTGAGCGCTTTTCGGTCAGGCGCGCAAGTTTGCGAAAATATGCGGCTCTTTCTTCGACCGGCGTCTGCGACCAGGCAGGAAACGCCCTGGCGGCGGCCTCGGCCGCCTTGTCGACGTCTGCAGCCACACCTTTGGGAACCGTTGCGATCGGCTGTTCAGTGACGGGATTCGTCACGGTCAGCACCTCGCTTGACAGGGATGGAATCCACTGCCCGTCGACATAGTTGTTCTTGTATTCGATCATTGGAGATCCCTGCTTTTGAACCATTCACAAAAGACCAGCGTCTTGGTGACCGGCGGTGGCCGGCGAAAGTCTTCTGCCCTTGGCGGCGGTCATAGACACGTTTTCGCCAACCGACAAAACACTGACATATATTCAAATCATTTAGATGAATGTCAATGGCGACGTGCCCGGCACGTTAGTTGATCTTGTCTCTGCGCCCCTGATTGCGTAGCTCGAATTCGCCGACGCGTTCGAGAAGGAGGTCGCCGAGAGCTTGCTTTCGAGGTTGCAGTTCTTCCGTCGGACCGACAAGCGTGATCGATGCGACGGCAGTGCTGGATCCTGCCCGAAACGCGGTCGCGATCGCAAAACGCGATCCGTTCCTGCGGACGTTCGTCGCCAGGCGTGTTCGTCTGATCGTGTCGAACTCGTCCAGAAAGTTGGACACGAGCTGCGGCTCCAACCCCTTGTGTCGTCGCAGATAGACATCGCGCTCCGCCTCCGGCTGCATCGCGAGCAGTGCCTTGCCGCCGGAAGTCGCAAGCAGGTTGCGGCGGATATTTGTCTTGGCGTCAAATCCCGAAACCGGATCACTACCATGTTCTGCGACATAGATCAGGTGGTCGCCCGCCTGGACGCCGACGAAAACCGCAACGCCGGCCTCTCGATGAAGCGCCACCAGATCGGCATGGGTAACGACGCCAGCGCGGATATAGCCACTGGCGAGCGTCAGCCCGTAGACTGCCGCCCCGAGATAGTAGCGTCCGCTATCTTCATGCAACCAGCCTGTCGTCAGAAGACCGCGCACAAATCCGTGGACGGAGCTCTTGGCAGCGCCAACGGTCCTGACGAGCTCACCGAAGGTCATTCCTGGATTATAGACGACGGCTTCCAGGATTTGTGTGACCCGATCGATCGTCCGGTGACCCTGCAATTCGTCGATTGCGGCTGGGGGCGTGATGGATTTTCCTTCATCGACGGATTGCTCCAGAGCAATCTCGCTTCCCGATGATTTCAACATGCCCATCAAGAATAGCGATGCTGGAGGCTTGTGGACGCGTTCGATTCGCCGGTTTCGAGCAACGCCTGGCGGCCGTCCTGGTTGGCAGCCTGTGCCCGCTTGCGACTGACCGACTCCTGAATACACCAGCTGCTGAGCAAGTTAAGTGCGGACCAGCCGCAATTGAAATCAGGCGCGGGCTGTCCTGCTTGGCTCTGCTTGGTCGAGGTCTTGAGATACTGCATGTCTTCCTCCCATTCGAAAGCACCATGTGTTGAGATCGCTCGCCTGCCCCCCGCACGTGGCCGCAGCCGCGGCGTGAGCGATTTGCCATGCGATCCTGCATTGCAACGGAAGGCTTCGGGGCATCCTCCAAAGTCAGCCGGCAATCTCGAGCGCCTCTCCTCTTAGGTCTGTTCGTATATACGAACTAGAAGTCGGGATTGCGAACGCAGTCTGTTCCTTGATGCACAGGAAGTCAAGCCAAGATGCAAGATCTCAAGCGTGCTGGCCGTCAACAATAGGCTTTGAAGGCATCCTCCCGTCCTTGCGGCACGAGCGAAAAAAAGCGCCGCAGCCCAGAGGGCGCGGCGCGCGAGGTGTGGAAGTGCAACAGCTGCGAGCGACGAAAATTAAACCATGATGCCGCCAAAGGCGCGCGATAGCGTCGCGACGTCGTCGAGTTCGTCCAGGCCTTGCGCGACGGCCAGTGCAGCCCCTACGTCGCATCCGGGCAGGGCGTCACGCCACTTTTCAGAAAGATCGTCCCAGGTGACATCCCCGCGTTGACTGTGCCCGCGCGGATGATCGACACGCATCGAAAATCTCTCGCCCGTCTTCAGTCCGATCGTCACCTTTGCGCCCCGTCCGTTTGGCTGATCGCGCTGAAGGTCCTGATCCGCCTCGACCGAGATCAACGCGCGAATGCGCTGGAACGTCGGATCCTCCAAAACTGCGGGGAACGGCAAGTCGGTCAGCCCTATGCCACCGAGCGCAACGGCCGCAGACACCATGTCTTGGACGCAGATATTGTGCATATGGCGGTTGTCGACCACCCGCATTGCGTTTTCCGGCATACCGACACGCAGCGAACTGATCGCCTCGGCCTCAATCTCGTGTTCTCTCATCAGCGTCAGGGTCGCTTCCACGGGCGTGTGGATCGGATAGCCGGCATTGAAGAATTTGAAATTGGCACCGTCGACAGAAAATTCCTGGCCGAGACCCCGTGTGAGAATGTCACGACCGTGCCCGAGCCCCCAGGCATCGAGCACGCCCTGTTTTCCACCGAGGATATCTTCATTGCCTTCCAGTCCTGCCGCTGACATCAGGGCGGCGCTGATGCCGGCAAAGGCAAACTGGCCGTTGCAGAAGGATTTGCTGATGTGGCGTTTCTCGGAAAACAGCGCATAGGGGCCGTTCGTCTGAAACGATACGAGCGCCAGGGCATGGGCATGACGCACTGCGTCGAGACGAAGAAGGCGGGCCGCGGCTGCGGTCGCGCCATAGGCGTAAAGAAAGCAGCTGGTCAGGCCATGCCTGTCACGCACGATAAAGGTTCCGCCACACGCCCCAACGGCCCGTGCGCCGATATCATACCCGAGCGTGACTGCATTGATGAGCTCCGAACCTGGCGCCCTTTGGCGTTCTGCCAGTGCCATGGCCGCATGCACGATTGAGGCGCCAGGATGGCCGCCGACGACATGGGCACCATCCACCTCTTCGCCATGGCCAGCCGTGCCGTTTGCAAGGGCTGCATAGGCTGCCGGCAGACGGATATTGCTGCCGTAAACCAGCGCTTCCGGCTGACCGCCAAGGCTGATTGCATATTGCGCCGACAGACTGCCCGCAGCACTGCGGCGTCCGAAATAGGCGCAGGCAAGCTCGTCGAAAATGATCTTTTTCGTACGCTCGCGGATCGCCTGCGGCAAAGCGTCCATTGTGGTGGCGGCCGAGTATTGCGCGACTTGGGATGTTGTTGTCATCGTTACGATCTCCTCCCGAGACAGGTGAGTAAGGACTGCTGCTTCAAGCAATTGACGGATGCGTCGCACGGTCGTCGTGCTTAAAATCATATAGATGATTTATATCATTTTTCGTTCGACGAAAAGTGATTTTGTCGAACATGTTCCTCGGAAAGCGATTTTCGCGGTGCCCGAATACGCGGCCATAGGGGCGCGCGTGACCATCCAACACATGTTTGTGTAGGGGACGTTTCGAAGCAATTCATATAAATCATTTGACACGAGGCGAAACTGTCCCGATCATTGGGCAGCTAAGATTTCGGCCTGCCGCGTCCGGAAGGGCGTGGGTACGGATCTGGAAGAAAAGTTTGAAGAACGGATCTGGAGGAAGACCGTATGGGAACTCTGACAACAGCTACCGCAACCTCGATTA
>NZ_AJWE01000046.1:0-18109 GCF_000281145.1 Rhizobium sp. CF142
ATCCATCGTAACGGCTCGCCCGTCGTTAATCACCAAAACCTTTTACGGGAATAATCGATCTGGTACAATCAAGGAGTGCGATGCGGACGCATCGATGTCGCAGCCTTATCCGATTATCAGGTCGAACGCGTCGCGGTCATCGATCCGCCCGCATATCGAAAGCGACACCACCAATGACTTTATTCGTCAAGTCGACGCTAGCCGCATCAATCTCGGCTTAGCAAGGAGTCGGCTCTTCGCTCAGGGTGTCAGCGGTTATGAACCGCTGCCAGAATCGGCGCAATATTGGTGAAGAATTAATTACAGCTTGGTTCCTGCCAAGCTGGCGGTTCATGCGCGCCTTCATTATTCCATATAGCTAGTCCAAGAAGCAACATAGCTGGTCGAAAAAGCAACACCACTTTCCTAGCCTCGCAATGCGAGACAGAACGTTGCTCTTTCTCCTGCCCTTCCGATCTGCTTGGCGGTACTGTCCGCTCGAACAAGAGACAGATCAGTGAATTTGGCGTTCTGCGGTTCGATGAGATCGACGATCATGAGATCATCCACGAGTTCTTCCCGCATAGGCGACTTACTCAGCCGCCAATGCCCTCCGGGCTGCCGCCCGCGGTTCTAGACCTTGGCAAAGGAAAAGGCATTGATCGGCAGGTCGGTCTGCCCATCAATGGCAAGATCCGCCAGGATTTCGCCGACGACGCTCGTGAACTTGAAGCCGTGGCCGGAGCAGGGCGAAGCGACGACAATGTTCTTTTCGCCTGGCATATGGTCGAGAAGAAAGTCCTCGGTCGGCAGCATCGTATAGCGGCAGGTCGTTTCCTTCATGCGAAGACCGGCCGCAGCCGGAACACGCTTCCTGATGAAGCTGTCAAGCAAATCCCGGTCGGCATCGTTGACGGGCGGATTTGGCTTGTTAGGATCGATCGGCTCGCGGAAATGTGCGTGCTTGCCGACCTTCACCCCGTCGACGCCGATGGCGGGAAAACCGAAATAGGTGCCTTGCGCACCTTCGTCCCGCAGGAAACAGGGCATGCGCTGCGGCTGCGTGGCGACATCATCCTGCGGCTGATACCAGGCAACCACCTGACGGATTGGCACCGCCGCCTGCTTCAGCTGGGGTATCAGTTCGGCAATCCACGATCCGGTCGCCACGACGATTTTCCCTGCCCGATACCGCCCGGTTTCAGAGATGATCGTCACGCCGGCATCATCGGGCTCGATTGCGGTCACTTTCTCGCCGAAGTGGAGGATGGCTCCGTCTTCGACAGCGAGCCTCAGGTAGCCCAGCACAGCCGCCTCGGGACGAAGATAGCCGCCCTGCGGATCAAACAGCGCCATCTCATGATCGTCGAGCTGGAAGGCCGGAAAGCGGCGCGCCATCTCTTCCTTGTCCAGCGCCTCATAGGCCAGTCCGTGGAGTTCGGAGGACGCGCGCGTACCGGCAACGATCTTGCTGTCCGGTGCGCCGATCTGCAACACGCCTGTTATCGTCAGGATCTCAGTGCGCAGGCGTGCCTCCAGCGACCGCCAGTTCTGATAGGCGCGCTTGAGCAGCGGAACATAGGACGGGTCCTCGAAATAGCCAAGCCGGATCAGGCGGCTGTCACCATGCGAAGAACTCAGCGCATGGGCGGGAAAATAGGCATCGAAGCCGATCGCCCTGACGCCGCGACCCGCGAGAAAGGCGAGCGCGGCACTTCCCATGGCACCAAGGCCGATAACGGCGACGTCGAAGCTGGCGGTCATGAAGTTTCCTCAGGGAATTGCTGGTGCTGTGGCCTCACGGATCAGTCCGCGCAAGGCCTCGATGTCGCGCGAAAGCGGCCTGTCATCGGCATAGGCAGGCACGATCGTGCGAACGGCTTTGTAGATAGCATCCGTGCCCGTCGCCCTCGACGCGGTACCGACGAGGAATTCGTGGGCCTGTGCAGCCGCCATCAATTCGATCGCCAGGATGTATTCGGCATTATCGATCAGCGCGAGAAGCTTGTTGGCGGCGGCCGTCGGGTGCGCCAGGAAATCCTCCTGCAAGCCGGACGTGATACCGCCATCGGTAGAGGCTGGTGCGGCAAGTCGCCGGTTCTCGTTGGCAAGCGCTGCTGCCGTATATTGCGCGATCATAAGGCCAGAATTGCTGCCGGCATCACTTGCGAGGAACGGCGGCAGGCCGCTCACGAGCGGATTGACGAGGCGGTCCATGCGCCGTTCGCTCATGGCGGAAATCTGAGCGAGGGCCGTCGCAAGACTATCGGCAGCCTGTGCAAGGGCAGGGGCTACGGCATGTGCCTCGGAGGATATGATCGGCTCCTCGGGCGTGCCTGATACGGCGGGATTGTCGGTGACGGAGGCAAGCTCCTGATCGACGACGAGGGCCGACATATCGAAGACATCGCGCGCAGCACCATGGGCATGCGGGATCGAACGCAGGCTGAGCGCGTCCTGCGTCCGTTTGCCTGTCGCAGCTGATATCAACCCGCTGCCGGCAAGCCGGGCACGCAGCGAGGCACCGACGCTGGCGATGCCCTTGGAGGGACGCAGTGCCAGAACGGCCGCATCGAAGGCCGCCATCTGGCAGCCGGCCGCTTCAAGCGTGAGTGCCGCGATCGCATCTGCCCAGTCGAGAAGCCGCTCGGCGCGCGCCAGGGCAACACTTGCGAGCCCGGTCGCGCAGGCTGTGCCGTTGACGAGGCTGAGACCCTCCTTGGCACCGAGCACCAATGGTTCGAGGCTAATGGCGGCAAGCGCGTCGCGGCCGCCCATATGGCCGCCCTTAACGCGGGCGCTGCCTTCGCCGATCAGCACCAGCGCATTATGGGCGTTATGGGTGAGGTAGCCCGCCGAACCCTTGGAGGGAACGTCGGGAATACAGCCCCTTTCGAGAAAAATGGCGAGATAGCGGACGATCTCGGGACGCACTCCGGAATGTCCGTGGGCAAAATTGGCGATCTGCGCGGCGATGATGGCGCGCACCTCGCGCGGTGCCAGCAATTCGCCGACGCCCACCGCATGGCTGAGAATGATGTTGCGTGACAGTCTGCTCTGCGAGGCCCTGTCGACAACGGTATCAGAAAGCGCACCAACACCGGTATTGATGCCATAGGCCCGCACACCGGTCTCGACGACCCGCTCGACGATGCGGCTTGCATGCGTGACACGATCCCAGGCCGCTTGCGATAGGCCAAGCGCTTCCCCCTCGGCCACGCGCGCGATATCGCGCCAGCCGGCAACCCTGTCGATGGTGATGGTCATTGGCCGGTTCCGAAATGGCCGATGAACTGGCGGAAAGCCGGCGATGCGCCGCCGCCGAACATTTCGTTCGGCGTGCCGCTGCTTTCGACCAGCCCTTCGCGCATGAAGACGACGCGGTTCGACACATTGCGGGCAAAGCTCATTTCGTGGGTAACGACGAGCATGGTCATGCCCTCTTCGGCAAGCGCGCGCATGACGCGCAGCACTTCGCCGACCAATTCCGGATCGAGCGCTGACGTCGGCTCGTCGAACAGCATGACCTTCGGCTTCATGGCGAGCGCACGGGCAATGGCCGCCCGCTGCTGCTGGCCGCCCGAAAGATGCGCCGGGTAGGCATGGCGCTTGTCGGCAATGCCGACCTTTTCGAGCAGCGCTTCGGCTTCGGCGATGCATTCGGCCCGCGGCCGCTTCAAGACATGGACGGGGCCTTCGATGACATTCTGCAGGATGGTCATATGGGACCACAGATTGAAGGACTGGAAGACCATGCCGAGTTCGGAGCGGATATGGTCGACCTGCTTCTGGCTCGCCGGTCTCGTCTTGCCGTTCTTGTGGATCATCTGGATGTGTTCGCCGTCGACCCAGATTTCGCCGTCGCTCGCCACTTCAAGAAGATTGATACAGCGCAGGAAAGTGGATTTGCCGGAGCCCGACGCGCCGAGCAGCGAGATCACGTCGCCATCTTCGGCATCGAGCGATATGCCGCGCAGCACTTCATGGGTGCCGAAGCTCTTTCTGATATTGCGGACCGAAAGTCGGGTTACGCCGGGCATGGAAGCTCCAATCACGTTCAGTCGGGTTCAAGCCTTCAGCGCCGCCGGAATAGCGCGGCGATGTCGGGACAGCCAGTATTCCAGCAGGGACATGGCCTGGAGGATGATGAAGTTCAAAACGAGGTAGATGATGGCCGCACAGAGAAAGACTTCCATCGTGCGGTAGGTCTGCGAAATCAGCCGCTGTGCAACGCCCGTCACTTCCCAGACCGTCACGAGGCTTGCGAGTGCTGTCGATTTCATCATCAGCACGATTTCGGTCGAATAGGCCGGCAGCGCATGCCGGAAGGCGATCGGCGCCAGGATGCGGCGCACCATCAGGAAGCCGGACATGCCGATGGCGCGCGCTGCCTCGATTTCCTTCGGCGAGACGGCGCGAATGCCGCCGCGGAAGATCTCGGCAGAGTAGCCGGCGGTGCAGAGAGCGAGCGAGAGAACCGCGCAGACCATCGGCTCGCGCAGGAAGGGCCAGAGGAAGGAATAGCGGATGACGCCGAACTGGCCGAGCCCGTAAAAGACCAGGAACATCTGGATCAAGAGCGGCGAGCCGCGGAAGATGAAGATGTAGCCCTTGGCGAAGCCGGAGAGGATCGGATTGCCGCTGACGCGCATGGCGACGATGACGAGCGCCAGCAATCCGCCGAAGAAGATCGACAGGAAGAACAGGATCAGCGTCGTCGGCACGGCTTTCAAGAGCGTGACCATGGTGCTGAACAGGAAGGCGATATCCATCTGTCCCTCCTATGCCTGGCCCATGGCCGAAGCCGGCATGCTGCGATTGGCCTTGCGCTCGGCGCCGTTGAAGACGCGGTCAGACAGGCTGGTGAGGATCAGATAGAGCGCACCGCCGACGATATAGAAGAGGAAATATTGCCGGGTCGAACCCGCGGCGACCTGGCTCGAACGCATCAATTCTGCAAGGCCGGTTACCGAAATCAGCGCCGAATCCTTCAGGCTGAGCTGCCAGACATTGCCGAGGCCGGGAATGGCAAGGCGCAGAACCTGGGGAATGATGATGCGGCGAAACCTGAGACCGCGATGCATGCCGATCGCCGAAGCTGCCTCGAGCTCGCCCTTGGAAATGGCGTTGTAGGCGCCACGATAAACCTCCGCCTGATAGGCGCCCGAGATGATGCCGACGGCAAGCGCGCCGGCGGCAAAAGATGGCAGGCCGAGAAAGCCTTCATATCCCATGGACTGGCCGATCGCGGTAATGGCCGAAGAACCGCCGAAATAGATCAGATAGATGATCAGCAGTTCCGGAACACCGCGGAAAACGGTGGTGTAGATATGGCCGATCGTGACGAGCACGAAATTGCTGGAGAGCTTCGCGGCTGCGATGATCGCGCCGAGCACGGCGCCGATCGCAAGTGCGGTGGCGGTCACGCAGAGCGTCAGCAATGTGCCGACGAGAAGGAACGCTCCCCACCCGGTTGAGCCGAATCCAATCAATTCGAGTGTCGCCATGGGCCTTCCCAGCTCTGTCTTCGTCGTGATGACGGGCGGTCAGAATAGCACGTGGTCTCCGATCGCAAAGTGGAGACCACGGAACGCGGATTCCCTCGAACGCTTAGTTCTGCGGGCTGACGTCGACCTTGAACCACTTCATGGAAAGCGTCTTGACCGTGCCGTCGGCGAGCGCCGACTTGATCGCCTCGCTGAACTTGTCGCGCAGGTCCGTATCGGCCTTGCGGATGCCAAGTCCTTCGCCCTCGCCCCAGATCGAGCCGACGATTTCCGGACCGGTAAAGGCAAGCGCGCCATTGGCAGCTTCAAACGCATTGTTGAAGTAGACGGCATCGTCGAAGCCGAGGTCGATGCGGCCGTTCTGCAGGTCGAGGTCGCGGTCAGCCCCCGTCTTGTATTCGCGGATCTCGGCAATGCTGCCGAAATTATCATAGACGAACTTGGCATAGACGGTTGCTGCCTGAATGCCGATCGTCTTGCCCTTGAAGGCTTCCTTCAAGGCTTCGATTTCCTTCACGCCGGTTTGGCCGGGCGTCATCTTGATGGTTGCGCCGGTGCCGGAAGCGTTGGCAAGCGGGCTGTCCTTGGCGGTGGCGAAGGCTGCCGGCGTTGCAGCGTATGGGATGGTGAAGTCGATGACCTGCTTGCGCTCGTCGGTGATCGACAGCGCATCCATGATGACGTCGAACTTGCCGGCATTCAGCGCCGGGATCATGCCATCCCAGTCGGATGCGACCAGCGTGCATTCGATCTTGGCGCGTTCGCACAGGACCTTGGCGAGCTCCGGTTCGAAGCCGCCGAGCGAGCCGTCGGCATTGGTGAGGTTCCAGGGAGCGTAGGCGCCTTCGAGTGTGATGGTCGCCTTCGTCCAGTCCTTGGCAGAGGCAGGGGCCGCAAAGGCGGCTGCCGTCATCGCGCAGGAAAGAAGAATCGTGCTGAGCTTCATTGATGTGATCTCCTCTGAGATTGGACAGACCTTGCGGTATGAATGCCGATCTTCGCCGGCTTGCCCGTCCTGATCCTTTGTTTCATTTTTGGATCGGCAGGTTGTATAGGGTACCATATGAGATATTTTGTGATATGCAAGTGGAAAGTCGATTTAAAAGGCAGATTCCATTCATGCAAAGGGAATAGGCAATGAAGCGTTCCGGCGAGATGAAGCGCGAACTGGCGGAAAATGACGGCGGCCCGCTTTATGCTGGCGTCAAGCAGGTCATTCTCGACCGGATCCGCAGCGGCGAATGGCCGCCGCGACATCGCGTGCCCTCCGAAAACGAGCTTGTGGTGGAGCTCGGCGTCAGCAAGATGACTGCTAATCGGGCGCTTCGGGAACTGGCGAACGAAGGCGAACTCCTCCGTATCCAGGGCGTCGGTTCCTTCGTTGCGGAACGCAAAGGCTATTCGGCGCTCTTTGAGGTGCGCAATATCGCCGACGAGATCGCCGAGCGTGGTCATATTCATGAGGCGACAGTCATCGTTCTGGCCGAGGAGCCGGCCTCTCCGGAGGTTGCCGATGCGCTGGAGCTTGAGATCGGCGCGCCGGTTTTCCACTCGCTGATCGTCCACAACGAGAATGGCGTGCCCGTGCAGATCGAGGACCGCTTCGTCAATCCGGGGGCTGTGCCCGATTATCTGGCGCAGGACTTTTCGACGCTGACGCCGAATGCCTATCTGACGGCGGCAGCGCCGCTCAGCGCATCGGAGCATATCGTCGAGGCGGTGGTGCCGCGCGCCTGGGAATGCAAGCTGCTGACGATCCTGCAGAATGAGCCGTGCCTTGCCATCCGCCGACGTACCTGGTCGGCCCGCCAGGTGGTCTCGACCGCCCGCCTCGTCTATCCCGGACATCGCTACAGGCTGGAAACGCGCAACGGCAAGATCTTCGAGGAATAGGCTAGTTGTATATGGAACTTGCCTCGAAAAAGCAATTTCCCTAGCCCATTCCATGATTTTACGCCTTCTCGATCGAGATGGCGTAGCAGAGCGCCTGGCCGGAAAGATCGAGCCTGTCGCCATCGCTCTCTTCAAGCAATAGTGCATCGCCGGCGTCGAGTTCGATGCTCTGCGCACCCGTTCGCGCCGCCAGAGCTCCATTGGCGCAAAAGATTAGGAAAATCCCTTTCGCAAACGCCAGGCTCTTCTTACCGTCGATGAAATGCCGCGCGACTGCGTGCCTCACGGCACCCCGCCTGCTCATCACGTTCAGGTCGGTGATTGTGCCATCCGGCAGCGTTGCCGAGACGGCGATATCGGCGGCAAAGGCGAGGGGTTCACTCTCCTGCGTCAGGAGCACCGGCTCACGCCCCTCGATGAAGAGCCGCATACCCTTGCCTTCCAGGATCGACAGCGTGCGGTCGATCCCGGGAAAGACGGAGAAAGGCCCGTCGGAAGCAACGGTAGCGGCGCTGACCCGCCAATCGAATTCGGCAAGTCCTGCGCCCCCAGGCGAAATGGCGATCTCCACCGTTTCGCCGCCACCGTTCTTCCACGGCATGCGTTTGTGACCAGCAGCGCGCAGAACCTTCATGGCTCAGTTTCCAAGAATGCCGGGCAGGCGCAAGCCCTTGTCCTTGGCGCAATCGATAGCGATGTCGTAGCCGGCATCGGCATGGCGCATGACACCGGTCGCCGGATCGTTCCAAAGAACATTTCCGAGGCGGCGGGCCGCATCGTCAGTGCCGTCGGCGCAAATGACCATGCCGGAATGCTGCGAGAAGCCCATGCCGACGCCGCCGCCATGATGCAGCGATACCCAGGTGGCGCCGGAGGCGGTGTTGAGCAGCGCGTTCAGGAGCGGCCAGTCGGAGACGGCATCCGAGCCGTCCTTCATGGCTTCCGTCTCGCGGTTCGGCGAGGCGACTGAGCCGGAATCGAGGTGGTCGCGGCCGATGACGACAGGCGCCTTAAGCTCGCCATTTTTGACCATCTCGTTGAAGGCAAGGCCGAGGCGGTGGCGGTCGCCGAGGCCGACCCAGCAGATGCGTGCCGGCAGGCCCTGGAAGGCAATGCGCTCGCGCGCCATGTCGAGCCAGTTGTGCAGGTGCTTGTTGTCGGGCAGCAGCTCCTTCACCTTGGCGTCGGTCTTGTAGATGTCTTCGGGATCACCGGACAGGGCGGCCCAGCGGAACGGGCCGATGCCGCGGCAGAAGAGCGGGCGGATATAGGCCGGCACGAAGCCCGGGAAGGCGAAGGCGTTTTCGAGACCCTCGTCCTTGGCGACCTGGCGGATGTTGTTGCCGTAGTCGAGCGTGGGAACACCGGCATCCCAGAAGGCGACCATGGCCTCGACATGCGCCTTCATCGAGGCGCGGGCTGCGGCCTCCACGGCCTTCGGATCTGTTTCGCGCTTGGCCTTGGCCTCTGCGACCGTCCAGCCGACCGGCAGGTAGCCGTTGCGCGGGTCATGCGCCGAAGTCTGGTCCGTGACGATATCGGGGCGCGGACCGCCAGCCTTCATGCGACGCACCAGTTCCGGGAAGATTTCGGCGGCGTTGCCAACGAGGCCGACCGACTTTGCTTCGCCGGCCTTGGTCCAGCGCTCGATCTTTTCCAGCGCCTCGTCCAGAGTGTGGGCCTTTTCGTCGACATAGCGGGTGCGCAGGCGGAAATCGATGCGGGTCTCGTCGCATTCGACGGCCAGGCAGCAGGCGCCGGCCATGACGGCGGCCAGCGGCTGGGCGCCGCCCATGCCGCCGAGGCCGCCGGTCAGGATCCACTTGCCCGTGAGATTGCCGTCATAGTGCTGGCGGCCGGCTTCCACGAAGGTCTCGTAGGTGCCCTGCACGATACCCTGCGTGCCGATATAGATCCACGAGCCGGCCGTCATCTGGCCGTACATGGCAAGGCCTTTCTTGTCGAGCTCGTTGAAATGATCCCAGGTCGCCCAGTGCGGCACGAGGTTGGAATTGGCAATCAGCACGCGCGGCGCATCCTTGTGGGTGCGGAAGACTCCGACCGGCTTGCCGGACTGAACCAGCAGCGTCTCGTCCTCGTTGAGCGTCTTCAACGTCGCAGTGATGCGATCGAAATCGTCCCAAGTGCGGGCTGCGCGGCCAATGCCGCCATAGACGACGAGCTCATGCGGATTTTCTGCGACGTCGGGATCGAGATTGTTCATGAGCATGCGCAGCGGCGCTTCGGTCATCCAGCTCTTGGCGTTCAGCTGATCGCCGCGTGGCGCACGGACGTCGCGGATATTGTGGCGCGGGTTAACGGTCATAATGATGTTCCCTTTCTAGCGTTTCAGACCAAGCGCGATCTCTTCGATCCGCGTCAGAATGGATTTGAGATGGATGCGCAGATTGTCGGCCTCCTCGCCGTCATAGGCAAAGGGTGGCGCTTCGGTTGCAAGATGCGTGGATTGTGCGAGCTCCATCTGGATGGCATGGACGCCGGTTTCCGGCTTGCCGTAATGGCGGGTCGTCCAGCCGCCCTTGAAGCGGCCGTTCAGGATGCTGTCATAGCCTGCGGCAGCCGACGCAAGGGCGATGGTCGCCTGCTCAATCGCCGGATCGCAGGTCTTGCCCATATCGGTGCCGATATTGAAATCCGGCAGCTTGCCCTCGAAGAGGAAGGGAATGTGCGAACGGATGGAATGGCAGTCGTAGAGAACGGCGACGCCATGAATGGATTTGACCCGTTCGATCTCGGCCGCAAGGGCGCCATGGTAGGGCGCGTGAAAATCGCGCAGCCTGACGGCGATATCGGCTTCGGTCGGCGCGGCCCCATCCTTCCAGATTGCCTTGCCGTCGAAATCCGTCTCCGGGATCAGCCCGGTCGTGTTCTGGCCGGGATAGAGGCTGGTGCCCGAGGGATCGCGGTTGGCATCGATCACGTAGCGATGGAACGTCGCGCGCACCGTGGTCGGATTGTCGAGCAAGCCGTCATAGAGATCGTGGATGTGCCAGTCGGTATCGGCAAGCAGCCGGCCATTATCGTCAAGGCGCTCCCATATATCGACCGGAACCTCGGTGCCCGTATGAGGAAAGCCGAGGATGACGGGGGAAGTGCCTTGCTTGACCTCGAAAACAGACATGTCAAACCTCCAGAGCGGGCAGGATACCGCTTGAAACGGATGCGTTGAGACGGCCGCTTGCAATGAGCACCGTCGCCGCCTTCATATCGTTCGCCATGTAGCGGTCTTCCTCCAGCGACGGCACAACAGCGCGGATAGCGGCGATCGCCTTCTTGAGCTCGGGGCTGGTCGCAAGCGGTGCGCGAAGCTCCACCCCTTGTGCGGCGGTGAGCGCTTCGATGCCGATGATGCTGAAGAGATTTTCGGTCATCGGCAGAAGCCGGCGCGCGCCGTGGCAGGCCATGGACACATGGTCTTCCTGGTTGGCCGAGGTCGGCGTCGAATCGACGGAGGCCGGGTGCGACATCTGCTTGTTCTCGCTCATCAGCGCGGCGGATGTGACTTCGGCAATCATCAGGCCGGAATTGAGTCCCGGCTTCTTGGCGAGGAAGGCCGGCAGACCGTAGGAAAGGGCGGGATCGACGAGCAGCGCGATGCGGCGCTGGGCGATTGCCCCGATCTCGCAGACGGCAAGCGCGATCTGATCTGCGGCGAAGGCGACGGGCTCGGCATGGAAATTGCCACCCGAGACGACGGAATTGTCCGACAGCACCAGCGGATTGTCGGTCACCGCATTGGCTTCGATCTCGAGCGTGCCGGCAACCGAGCGCAGGAGATCGAGGCAGGCGCCGTCGACCTGCGGCTGGCAGCGGATGCAATAGGGATCCTGCACACGCTCGTCGCCCTCGATATGGCTCTGGCGGATCGGCGAGTTTTCGAGCAGGGCGCGGAGGCCCGCTGCCGTGTCGATCTGACCGCGATGGCCGCGTAGCGTGTGGATATCGGGATGGAAGGGTGCGGACGAGCCCATGGCCGCATCCGTCGACATGGCGCCGGTAATCAGCGCCGATTGCGCCGCCCGGTGCGCACGGAAGAGACCGGCAAGCGCAAGGGCCGTCGAGGTCTGCGTGCCGTTGATGAGCGCCAGGCCTTCCTTGGCGGCCAGCACGACCGGTTGCAGCCCGGCTTTGACAAGCGCCGTTGCACCATGCAGCCTTTCACCGCCGAAGAACGCCTCGCCGTGGCCCATCATCACGGCCGTCATATGGGCAAGCGGTGCAAGATCGCCGGAGGCGCCGACCGAGCCCTTTTCCGGGATGACCGGAATGACGCCGCGCGCCATCATCGCTTCGATCAGCCGCACAATGTCGAGCCGCACGCCGGAGGCACCACGGCCGAGCGAAACGAGCTTCAGCGCCATGATGAGACGCACGACATTTTCCGGCAGCGGCTCGCCGACGCCGCAGCAATGGGAAAGGATGAGATTGCGCTGGAGTGTGGCCACATCGGCGCTGTCGATCTTGATCGAGGCAAGTTTACCGAAGCCGGTATTGATGCCATAAACCGGCGCATTGCCGGCAGCGATCTCGGCAATACGTTTCGCCGCCTTGAGGATCCCCGCATCAAAGGACGGATCGAGTTTTGCCGGAACGCCGGTCCAGTAGATGGTGGCGAGATCCTGAAGTGAAACGGAACCCGGATGGAGAGTGATGGTCATCGGTCGATCCTCTCGCCCTTGAAGATGTGCGCATAAAGCGGGTTGAAGCCGATGCGATAGACGAGCTCGGCCGGGCTCTCGATATTCCAGACCGCCAGATCGGCGGACTTGCCGGCTTCGAGCGTCCCTGTTTCGGCGAGCAGGCCGAGCGCGCGTGCGCCCTCGCGGGTTGCCCCGGCAATGCATTCTTCCACGGTCAACCCGAACAGCGTCGCCGACATGTTCATGGTGAGCAGCATGGACGTCAGCGGCGAGGTGCCGGGATTACAGTCCGTGGCAATTGCGATATGCACGCCGGTCTGGCGCAAGGCCTGAACCGGTGGCTTCTGCTTTTCGTTGATCGCGTAGAAAGCGCCCGGAAGCAGCACGGCGACCGTGCCGGCCGCAGCCATTGCCCGCGCGCCATCCTCATCCAGATATTCCAGATGATCGGCTGAAAGCGCGGCGTAGGAGGCTGCGAGTTTTGCGCCGCCGAGATTGGAAAGCTGCTCGGCATGGAGCTTGGCGGGAATACCAAGCGAACGGGCCTTGTCGAAGACTCGGCCAATCTCGTCGACCGAGAAGGCGATGCCTTCGCAGAAGCCGTCGACGGCATCGACGAGGCCTTCCGCATACGCCCGTTCCAGTCCAGGCAGGACCACTTCAGTAATATAATCCTGATTGCGTCCCCTGTATTCGACAGGTGTTGCATGAGCACCGAGATAGGAGGTGACGACCCGCACGGGTCGGACATTTGCGAGCGCGCGAGCAGCGCGCAGCATCTTCAGCTCCGCCTCGATATTGAGGCCGTAGCCGGATTTGATCTCGATGGTGGTGACACCTTCGCGGAGCAGCGTATCCAGCCGCGGCAACGCGGCCTCGACCAGGCCCTCGACGGACAGTGCATTGGTTGCCTTCACCGAGGAGACGATGCCGCCGCCGGCGCGCGCAATCTCTTCATAAGTCGCGCCCTCAAGGCGCATCTCGAATTCTCGTGCCCGATTGCCGCCATAGACGATATGCGTGTGGCAGTCGACGAGGCCCGGCGTGACCCAGCGGCCTTCAAGATCCGTGATCTCGGCCGTCTCGATCAGGGCGGACGGCAATTCGCCTTCCGGGCCGGCAAACAGGATACGGCCGCCTTCGCAAACGATGGCGCCTTTGTCGATAATGCCGAGGCCCGTCAGATCCTCCCGCAGCGTCGCCAGGCGCGTATTGCGCCAAAGCGAGCGGGCGCTGGAGCCGCGACCCGATCTGGAAAATTTGTTCCCACTCATCAGCTTTACGCCTTTCTTTATGGGTCAATATGTATATACATAATAGCAGTGATGACAAGTGGAAATTTATGGCCCTGTGCACAAAGGCAAGCGGTGGGCCTATAAGGAAGAAGGGGAGCAATCATGACGAAACTTCATGGAACGACTGCCTTGCTGGCCGAAGGCTGGCGCGAGAATGTGCGCCTGACGCTCGAAAACGGCCGGATTGCCGCAATCGAGACGGATGTCGCGCCTGATGCCGATGATGAGCGCCATGCCACCCTTTTGCCGGCTATGCCGAACCTCCACAGCCATGCCTTTCAGCGGGCGATGGCGGGGCTTGCCGAAGTACGCGGTCCGGCCAATGACAGTTTCTGGAGCTGGCGCACCGTCATGTACAAGTTCGCCCTGTCGATGACGCCTGACCATATCGAGGCGGTGGCAGCCAAGCTCTATATGGAAATGCTGGAAGCGGGCTTTGGCCGCGTCGGTGAGTTCCACTATCTGCATCACAACAAGGACGGCAGCCCCTATGCCAATATCGCCGAAATGGCCGAACGCATCGGCGCGGCCAGTGCGGAGACCGGCATCGGATTGACACTGCTTCCGGTTCTCTACGCCCATTCCGGCTTCGGCGGCGCCGCACCCATCGAGGGACAGCGCCGCTTCATCAACTCCGCAGAAAGTTTTGCGCAGCTGATGGATGGATGCCGAAAGGTCACGGGCCGGCTCCCCGGCGCTGAGATCGGTGTTGCGCCGCACAGTCTGCGCGCCGTCACGCCGGACGAACTGTCTGTCGCCATTGGGCTTGCCGGCGACGGCCCCATCCACATTCATGTCGCCGAACAGGTCAAGGAAGTCGAGGATTGCTTGGCATGGTCCGGCGCAAGGCCTGTCCAATGGCTGCTCGAGAATGCACCGGTCGATCAGCGCTGGTGCCTCATCCACGCAACCCACATGACCGATGACGAAACGCGCCAGACGGCAAGGAGCGGCGCCATTGCCGGCCTCTGCCCGATTACCGAAGCCAATCTCGGCGATGGGACATTTTCGGCGCCCCTGTTCCTGTCGGAAGGCGGGCGCTTCGGCATCGGTTCCGATTCCAACATTCTGATTTCCATCGCCGAGGAACTTCGTCAGCTCGAATATTCCGAGCGTCTGGCGTTGCGTGCCCGCAATGTCATCGCATCAACGGGCGGCTCCACAGGCCAGGCCCTCTTCGAACAGGCACTTGCCGGCGGTGGTGCGGCACTGAAGGCGCCGGCGGGTCTTGTCACCGGCAACCATGCCGACATCGTATCGCTCGAGACCAATGCCGTTTCCTACCTCTCCGAGGACCGGCTTCTCGATCACTGGATTTTTGCCGGTGGTGTGGCGGTCGACTGCGTCTGGTCGCTCGGCCGCAAGCAGGTCGAAAACGGCCGCCATCTGCGGCGCGACCTGATTGACCGCCGCTTCATCGCCGCGATGAACGAGCTATTGGCGGCATGACGACCTTTCCTCGGCGCTTCCCAGGCGTTACAGCGGAGGAAGAGCCGGAGCGTGATGATGAATGAACCCAAGGAAACGACCTTACACCAACGTATCCTCACCGATATCGAAGGTCGCATCGTCTCGGGCGAATGGCCGCCGGGTTACCGCATTCCGTTCGAAATAGAGCTGACGAAGCAATACGACTGCTCGCGTATGACGGTGAACAAGGCTCTGACCCAGCTGGTGAAAGCCGGTCTCATCGAGCGCCGCAAGAAATCCGGCAGCTTCGTCATCCAGCCGCAGGCGCAGTCCGCAGTGCTCGAGATTCACGATATCAAGGCGGAGGTACAGTCCCTCAATCTCGCCTATTCCTACAAGGTCGCAAAGCGCATCCGCAGGAAGGCACAGGCGCAGGACCGCCAGATGCTGGATCTGCAGCAAAATTCCAGTCTCGTCGAAATCATCTGCACCCACTACGCTGGGACGCAACCGTTTTGCCTGGAAAAGCGGTTGATCAATCTTCAAACCGTGCCCGAGGCAGCCAGCGAGGCGTTTGAGCAGACGGCGCCCGGCCCCTGGCTCTTAAGCCAGGTTCCCTGGAGTGCTGCCGAGCACAAGATCTTCGCAATCGGCGTCGATGAGGAGGAGGGCGCCATGCTTTCCATCCCGGCATCAACCGCATGCCTTGTCGTCGAACGACGCACCTGGAACAAATCAGGGCCGGTCACGCATGTGCGCTTCGTCTATCCTGGCAATCGCCACGCCCTTTACGCCCGTTTCACGCCGGAGGCGGTGAAATAAGCTTGATTCGCAAATGAAAAAGCGCCCGGTCACCTCGTATGACCGGACGCCTGTTGTTGCCGCCGCACTGGGTCGACGGCTTCCCATAGAAAGCGATTTCCCCGTCGTCAACATCCCCAAAACAAGGGTATTGCGAAAGTCGACGCTTACGATCAAACGGGAGAGGATGACCGGTTCTCAGATCCGTTTTTCGGAAACCACCCAAGCATCGATCCTGCCTTGGCGTCGGAAACCAGCCACCCACCGTCGACAATGTTGAAGGCGCCTGATGCGACTATCTGGACGGCCAGCAGGGCCGGGCAGCTTCCTCTACATTGACGTTATACAGCGAGAGCTAAGCTGTTCTTGGGCTGGTCGACAGAACCAAGAATCGACTGGCCAGGAAAGACGCTTACGCTTCCTGCGCTTCCGGAATGAGGGGCGGCACCTGGATGACGACAGGTTTGTTCGCTCCGGATTCGATGAGCTCGAACACCTTGTTCAGCATGCCCGGCACGTCCTGGCGCACCATTTCGATGCCGTTTCCGAGCAGTGTGACGAAGGGGTCCCAGTCGAAACAGCCGAGCACCAGACTGCGATCGTCGAGATGGCCGGAGCGGCGGATCCAGCGCATGACGCCTTCGAGCGAGATCGTCGAGTTGACGAACATGCCCTTGGGCAGTGCATTGCCGCCAAGCGCGTGCTCGTCCAACGCCTTTTCAGCCTTCTCCGGCGCATAGCCGCAGGCAAGGATATTTTCCTCATGCACGGCAACGCCGAGGTCGGCATGCGCCTCGCGAAAGCCGCGGATACGCTCGGCGGTGTTGTGGTCACTGCCGCGGCCACCGATGAAGAGCAGCGGCTCCATCTTGCCGAGCCGCTGTTCGCTATTTTTCAGGATGCGGCGCGTCAGCTCCCGCGCACCGGCGAAATTGTCCGAGATGACCGAGGGGGCAAGCGCGCCGGGCAGGTCGAGATTGAGGCTGCGCACGCCGGCAGCCGCGCACATTTCGGTGATACGGTCGGGGTCCGTGGCACCCGTCGCGATCAGGCATTCGACCTGATAGGACAGCATGGTGCGCGCCGCCTCGACCTCCAGCTGAGGGTCGCGGCGCGTGCAGGTGATGATCGGGAAAAGGCCGCGCGCACGCGCCATGTCCTCGAAGAGTTCGACGATCGAGCCAAAGTAGCGGTTGTCGTATTTCGGCACGATCATGCCGATGATGTGGGACTTTTCGCGTCTGAGCAGGCTTGCCTGCATGTTCAGCGCATAACCCTGCTCCTCGGCGATCCTCATGATCTTTTCGGCAAGCTGGCTGCTGATCCTGCGCTTCTTCCAGTTGCCGTTGAGCACGGCGCTGACGGCGCTGGCGGATGTGCCGGCAAGCTCCGCCAGATCGTAAATCGTCGTCCTCTTCGTCTGCTTCACCTGATTCAAAATGCCGTCTCCGTTTGACGGTAACTTGACATCAATCGGAGGAAGTGGCAATTCTTGCTTCATCGATTGAGCAAGATTGCGCAATCGATGATACAAACCGGTCAACAGACCGGTTCAGGGAGGTATTTCCAAGAAGCTGCGGAGAGGTTGTCCTTTTGCAGGGGTGCTTTGCTCATCGTTTTTGTGGCGGCGAAGGCGGCGGCGAGCGGGCGAACCGTAGTGACTTCCAGCAATGCCTGGGCCTGTCTTTCGATCACACCAAGGAGGAGAAAATGAATTATCGCAATTTGCTTATGGCCTCGGCGACCGTTTTCATCGGTTTTGCCGGCATGGCCTCGGCTCAGGAAGCCGCGACAGTCGCGTTCCTGATGCCCGACCAGGCATCCACGCGCTATGAGCAGCACGACTTCCCGGGCTTCAAGGCCGAGATGGAGAAGCTGTGCCCGAAGTGCACGGTGATCTACCAGAACGCCAATGCCGATGCCTCGTTGCAGCAGCAGCAGTTCAACTCGGTCATTGCCCAGGGCGCCAAGGTGGTCGTTCTTGACCCTGTCGATTCTGCCGCTGCAGCCGGCCTCGTCGAAATCGCCCAGTCCCAGGACGTCAAGGTCATCGCCTATGACCGCCCGATCCCGGACAAGCCGGCCGATTATTACGTCTCCTTCGACAATGAAGGCATCGGCTATGCGATCGCCAAGTCGCTCGTCGAGCATCTGAAGGCTTCAGGTGTTGCCGACGGCGCAGGCGTGCTCGAGATCAACGGCTCGCCGACCGATGCGGCCGCAGGCCTCATCCGCGACGGCATCCACCGCGGCCTGAAGGAATCCACCTACAAGACGCTTGCCGAATATGACACGCCGGAATGGGCGCCGCCGAAGGCGCAGGAATGGGCTGCCGGCCAGATCACCCGCTTCGGGGCCGATATCAAGGGCGTGGTTGCCGCCAATGATGGCACGGCAGGCGGCGCGATTGCCGCCTTCAAGGCCGCAGGCGTGAAGCCGGTTCCGCCGGTCACCGGCAATGATGCGACGATCGCAGCCCTTCAGCTGATCATTTCCGGCGACCAGTACAACACGATTTCGAAGCCATCCGAAATCGTTGCGGCAGCCGCTGCCAATGTGGCGG